>JAQXDJ010000429.1 GCA_029251425.1 Vicingaceae bacterium | reverse complement strand
ATTGTCATACCAAACATATAAAACAATGTTTTTCTTATCAGTAGAAACGATTGTTGCATTACTATCAAAAACTGAACAACAAATGTTTCCTATAATATCGTTTGATACTAATTCTGGATCATTTTCGTATTTAATTTGATTTACTAAATCTCCTTCTAAAGCAGCTTTTCTAATAATCTCATTAATTTGATCTACAGAGGTTTCTTTATCAACGTTTAAATTTAAAATTGCTAAAGAACCATTTGGAGTAGGAACCCTTACGGCATTTGCTGTTAATTTATCTTTTAAACTAGGAACAACCTTTGTAACTGCATTTCCTGCACCAGTAGAAGTAATAACCATGTTAATTGCAGCAGAACGTCCTCTACGAGGTTTCTTGTGCATATTGTCTAATAAATTTTGATCGTTTGTGTAGGCATGAACAGTTTCTATATGGCCTTTTACTACGCCTAAAGTATTTTCAACAGTATAAAGAATAGGTGCAATTGCATTAGTTGTACAAGAGGCCGCAGAAAATATATCTTGCTTATCTAAATCTAATTCATCTTCATTAATTCCATAAACAATGTTTGGAATTTCTTTTCCAGGAGCAGTTAACAATACTTTGCTAACACCTTTTGCTTGCATGTGTCTTCCTAAAGCTTCTTTATCTGTAAAAACTCCAGTATTATCAATGATTAAAGCATTGTTAATTCCGAAAGAAGTATAATCTACATCTTCAGGATTTTTTGTTTCAATTAATTTAACAATTTGCCCATTAATAATTAAAGCTTTATTTGCAATATCAGCTTCAACGTTTCCATTAAACTCACCATGAACAGAATCGTTCATTAATAAAGCAGCTCTTTTAACAATAGAATCTTCAGTTACACTTCTTGTAACAATTGCTCTTAATCTTAACTGTTGCCCTTTTCCTGCTTGTTTTATTAATTCTCTAGCAGCTAATCTTCCAATCCTACCAAAACCATAAAGTACAACATCTTTAGGTGTTATGTTATGATCTTCTGTATTGTCAAAACCAGCTAATTTATTAGATAAAAAGTCAGCTTTAGAGTTAAAGTTTGATTTTTCATCATTCCATTCACTTGCTAATTTACCGATATCTAATTTAGAAGGAGCAATGTTTAGATTAACTAATTCTGCAGCTAAACTAGCAGTGTCAATAATATTAACAGGGCTCGCTGTAATTGATTGTGCTTTTTTGTGAAGTTTAAGTATTTCAGAAATTCCTTTATCAACCAAAGGGTTTCTAAATAATACCAATTCAATTGATTTTTCATACATTAAATGACCTATAGAACTTATTAAGTTTACCGCTGCTTTTTCATTACCAACGTAATCATTTAATTTGTTTTCGTAAGCTGTTTTGTTGTCTAGCACTTCCATGTAGTTTTTATCCTAAATATGATTTTAATAATTTACTTCTTGATGCGTGTCTTAATCTTCTAACACCTTTTTCTTTTATTTGTCTAACTCTTTCTCTTGTTAATCCAAATTTTTCACCAATCTCTTCTAACGAAAGAGGGTGCGGGATTCCAATTCCAAAAAACAAAATAATAACATCTTGTTCTCTATCTGTCAATGTAGATAATGAGCGTTTAATCTCTTGTTGAAGAGATTCATTGATTAGGCTAATGTCTGCATTTGGAGAGTTTCCGTTTGACAATACATCTAATAACGTCCCGTCTTCACCATCTTTAAAAGGAGCATCAACAGAAACGTGTCTACCAGATATTTTTTGAGCTTCATTAACTTTATCTTCTTCAATGTCTAAACAGTCTGCAATCTCTTCAGGAGATGGAGTTCTTTCAAACTCTTGCTCTAGTTTAGAAAACATTTTATTTATTCTGTTTAAAGAACCAACTTGGTTTAGTGGTAATCTTACAATACGAGCTTGTTCAGCAATAGCTTGTAGAATAGATTGACGAATCCACCAAACGGCATAAGAAATGAATTTAAAACCTCTAGTCTCATCAAATCGTTGAGCCGCTTTTATTAAGCCTAAATTCCCTTCATTTATTAAATCGGGTAATGTTAGGCCTTGGTTTTGATATTGTTTTGAAACGGAAACAACAAACCTAAGGTTTGCTTTTACCAATTTATCTAATGCTTTGGTATCCCCTTGTTTAATTTTCTGAGCTAACTCTACCTCATCTTCAGCAGTAATTAAATCCTCTCGTCCAATTTCCTGTAAATACTTGTCTAAAGATGCACTATCACGGTTTGTAATAGACTTGGTAATTTTTAGTTGCCTCATGCCTTTAAAATTTAGTTAGATAGGACTACAAATTTAGCCATCTTTTTTTAATTAAATCACTAGTTATTATACTTAAAATGAGAGCTCTTGTTTGTCGAAGGAATACAATTATTGGTCAATTTAATAGGGCTGTTAATATTATTTTTGGAATAAAAAAAGTCTCGAATAATATTCGAGACTTTAATTAATTAACAGAAATTCTGCTGATTTATTTTTTTGTAAATTTTCTTTCTTTAATTCTAGCAGACTTACCAGTTCTTTCTCTTAAGTAGAAAATTCTAGCTCTTCTTACAGAACCATGCTTAACGATTTCAATTTTTTCAATTGCAGGAGAGGCTAAAGGAAAGATTCTTTCAACACCAACACCACCAGACATTTTTCTAATTGTAAATGTTTCGTTAGCACCAGGATTTCTTCTCTGTAATACAGTTCCTTGAAAATGCTGAGTTCTCTCTTTATTTCCTTCTTTAATTTTATAATATACCGTAATAGTATCTCCAGCTTTAAAAGATGGTAAATCACTTATCGGTGAAAGTTCGTTTTCTATAAATTTAATCGCGTCCATTATTTCCTATATTTATTTTTCCCCTTAAAAGGGCTGCAAATTTAGATATTAATAATTAGTTATCAAATCAAAATAAGAAAATATTTTATTTTTTATTTTCACTCTCTAAAAGCTGTATTTGATAGGTTTCGTAATAGCTACCTTTTAATTGAATTAGCTCATCGTGTGTTCCTTGTTCAATAATTCCGCCTTCATGCATTACTATAATTGTATCAGCGTTTTTAACTGAAGAAACCCTATGGCTAATAATGATTGATGTTTTATCTTTCATCAATGATTTTAAATTCGTCAATATAATATCTTCAGTTTCAGTATCAACAGCAGATAGGCAATCATCAAAAATTAAAATTTGTGGGTTTTTAATAATTGCTCTGGCAATAGATATTCGCTGTTTTTGCCCACCAGATAAGGTAACCCCTCTTTCTCCAATTTTGGTTTGGAACCCATCAGGTAACTCAATTATATTGCTGTAAATAGCAGCATCTTTAGCTGCTTTTTCTATTGTAGATTTTGCAGGAAGTTCATTTTTGTATCCAAATGCAATATTATTTTCTATGGTGTCAGAAAAAAGAAATACATCTTGTGGAACGATACCTGTATGTTCTCTTAATTGATTGATGTTGATTTGTTTTATATCCTTTTTATCAATTAAAATTTCTCCAGAATCAACGTCATAACTCCTCATTAAAAGATTAATTATAGATGATTTTCCGGAACCAGTTTTACCAATTATTGCTAGCGTTTTTCCTTGGGGTATATTAAATGAAATGTTTTTAAGAGCTTTAATTCCAGATTCAGGGTATGTAAAGCTTACATTGTTGAAGTTGATTTCACCTTTAAGGTTTAATTTTTCATTAGAATTGTTTTTAACTTTTGGTTGAGTATTTAAAAAAGCATTTATCCTTGTTTGTGATGCTGCAGCACGCTGTATTATTGAAGTAACCCAGCCAATTGCAGTTACTGGCCAGGTGAGCATATTGATGTAAATTACAAAAGATAAAATTTCTCCAATTTTAATTTTTTCATTTTCTGGAATTAATGGATTTGCAGCATCTTCTATTAAAAGTGTGCCTCCAATGTATATGGTAAAAATGGTGCTTAAGCCAATTAGTAACATCATAACAGGGAAGAATAGTGAATTTGTTTTGACTAAATCCATTGAGTATTCTCTATAAATTTCGTTTTCAGAATTTAGTTTAGAGGAAAAAAATCGGTCTTTTACATAAGTTTTTAAAATTCTGATTCCAGAATAAGTTTCTTGAGATAGTGTAGTAATATCAGATAATTTAGATTGTACTTTTTCGCTTTGTTTATTGATGCGCGCACTTACTAAATAAATAATAATAGATAAAATAGGAAGTGGAGTTAGCGAATAAATTGCCAATTTAACATTGATTGAAAACATTACTGGAACAACCATTATAAAGAGTGATAATAGTCCAAATGAATACATGATTGCAGGCCCTAAATACATTCTAGTTTTTAGCACATCATCGCTAATCCGATTCATAATGTCACCAGTGTTATTTTCTTTGTAAAACGTTGAATCTAGCTTTTGATAGTGCTGAAAAATTTCATTTTTAAGGTCAAACTCAATTAATCGAGACATTATAATGATTGTTTGTCGCTGAAAAAAAGTGAAAATACCAGTGATAATTGCAATCAGAAAGATAATACTAGCATAAAGCACTACAGTTTCTCCAATTGATAAGTCTTGAATATAATCAGTTAATAAAGATGTTGTAGAAAATTCTTTACCACTTAATTTGTCTTTAATAAGATTTAGAGATTCTCTAATAAGTTGTGCTGGAAATATTTTAAAAAAATTGGTAAGAATTATAAATAAAAAACCAAGAAGTAAACGGTACTTGTATTTAACTAGGTATTTATTTAGATGTTTTAAAGACTTCATTTTAAAGTTTTCCCTTAAAAAGGGTGGGCAACATTTTCTTGATTAAAATAATTAAACAATCCCACTAAAAAGATTAACTTTGCACTCCTTTTAAATGAAGGGATATTCAAAATATTGAAAGTCAAAAGTAATTATCTTTAAAGAATTACGAGTTAAAAAAAATAAAACTATCAAAATGACAGATATACTAGAAGTAAGAGAAATTTCGAAAGACGAAAATAACGTATTAGCAAACATGGTTGGAATGGATCATGAGCAAGTTCTTTTTTGTCAGGATAGAGCAACTGGTTTAAAGGCTATTATTGCAGTGCATAATACCGTTTTAGGACCTGCTTTAGGTGGTACCAGAATGTGGAATTATGCGAATGAAGAAGATGCAATAACAGATGTGTTGCGTTTATCAAGAGGAATGACTTATAAAAACTCTATATCTGGATTAAATTTAGGTGGAGGAAAAGCAGTAATTATTGGCGATTCTTACACTCAAAAAAATGAAGCTTTGTTTAGACGTTTTGGAAAGTTTGTTGAATCGCTAAGCGGAAAATATATTACAGCAGAAGATGTCGGTATTTCTCCACAAGATATGGTTTGGGTTAACAAAGAAACAAATCATGTTGCGGGTTTACCAGGTAAAAGTGGAGACCCTTCTCCAGTTACCGCTTACGGTGTTTATGTTGGTATGAAAGCTTGTGCAAAAGCACAATATGGAACAGATTCTTTAAATGGAATTAAAGTGGCGGTTCAAGGTGCAGGTCATGTTGGGCAATACTTGATTAAACACTTAACTGATGAAGGAGCAAAGGTTTTTGTAACTGATATTCATGAACCATCTTTAAAAGATGTTTCAGAAAAATATGGATCTACAATTGTAGGTTTAGATGAGATTTATGACTTAGATGTTGATGTTTATGCACCTTGCGCTTTAGGTGCTACGGTTAATGATGCGACTTTAGAGCGTTTAAAATGTTCTATTATTGCTGGGGCGGCAAACAATCAATTAGAGCAGGAAATAATTCATGGAAAAGCGGTTATGGATAGAGGAATTATTTACGCTCCAGATTTTATGTTAAATGCTGGAGGAGTAATTAATTGTTTTGCTGAAGTTGATGGGAAATCTGCTGAATGGGCTATGGAAAAAGCTGCTCAAATTTATGATACTACTACAGAAATCATAAATGGATCAAAGGCAAATAATATTCCAACTTATGCTATTGCAAATAAAATGGCAGAAGATAGAATTAAAGGAGCGTTGTAATTACACGCTTTTATAAAACGTTAAAGGAAAAAAAGAATTTAGAGTTGTTGTATGTTAAGTAGAAGATTCCTAAGAATAAAGTCGTTTCAAGCATTGTATTCATATTTTCAATCTGAAGATAAGAATATTAAGAAATTAGAAAGTGAAACATTTCTAAGTTTAGAGAGAATGCATGATTTGTATTTGTCTTTTTTGATTTTAGGACAAGAGTTAACACATTTGTCGGAATTAAGAATGGAAGAGGCTAAGAAAAAAAGGCTCCCTACTGATGAAGATTTAAATCCAAACAGAAAATTTGTTGAGAATAAACTCTTTACGCTTTTAGCTGAAAATGTTAGTTTGAAGAAACAGGTGAATGATAAAAACTTGTCGTGGAGTAAAGATCAGGAATTGATGTTGAAATTTAGTGCTTTTGTAAGAGAGCATAAAATTTTTAAAGATTACATGTCAACCAAAGAAGCTTCTTTTGCAGAGGATAAGAAATTTGTAGTAGATCTTTACAAAAAGATTATACCTGAATTTGACTTACTACTATCTGAAATTGAAGATAAGAGTATTTTTTGGGGTTTAGATGAGATTGATTTTGTGTTGAGTATGGTAATTAAAACCATCAAACGATTTAATGAAGAATCTACAATTTCTGAAGAAATTTTACCTTTATATAGAGATGCTGAGGAGGATAAAAAGTTTGTTAAAGAGCTTTTAGCTAAAGTGGTAAGTAACGATAAGGAAAATAGCAAGTTAATTGCTGACAAAACAAAGAACTGGGAAGTTGATCGTATTGCTATGGTGGATATTCTTTTAATGAAATTAGCTTTAACTGAATTACTTCACTTTAAATCGGTACCAGTAAAAGTTACACTTAATGAATATATTGAATTGTCTAAAATGTACAGTACACCAAAAAGTAAAGTTTTTGTAAATGGTATTTTAGATAAATTAGTTCTTGAGCTTAAAGAACAAGGAGCTTTAAAGAAAATGGGTAGAGGTTTATTAGAAGATTAGTCTTCTACAATTTTTACAGTTTTGAGTGTTAGTAAATTAACTGGGTTTATTCCTAAACCAGTTACGTTTTTCTGAATCAATCTAACAACCTGATCGTAATAAAGTGTAACAACAGGTGCTTCTTCAATTATTATTTTATCCATTTCTTGATAGAAATAATACCGTGTTGAGTCATCAGTTTCTGATTGAGCTTTTTCGTACAGAAAATCATAACCTTCATTTTTAAAACGAGTGTAATTAGGACCATTAGGGGTGAAGTTTTTACTATAAAATAAAGCCAAATAATTTTCCCCATCAGGGTAATCTGCAATCCATGATTTTCTAAAGAAATTAAGTTTAGAACGAGCTACAAGTTCTCTATGCGTTACTGCTGGGGTTAATTCAACTTTTAATTTCATGCCAATTTCGCTTAATTGATGTTGAATGAACTCACATAAATCTACATAATT
>JAQXDJ010000420.1 GCA_029251425.1 Vicingaceae bacterium | reverse complement strand
GGAATTGGAAGATGTTTCCAAGAAGCATTACAAAAAGCTTGTCAGAGTTTAGAGATTAATAGGAATGGATTAGGTGCTGATGGGAAAGAGTTAACGGATCAAGACGCTATTTTACACAGTTTAGCAAATCCAAGTTGGGATAGATTATTCCATGTGTATGATGCTATTAAAATTGGAATTCCTTTTAAAAAGATACACGATAAGACAAAAATTGACTACTGGTTTTTAAGACAAATTGAAAACTCAGTAAAATTAGAGAAGAAGATAGAGCAATATACTGTTGATACGCTCCCTAAAGATTTAATGCTTGAAGCAAAACAAAAAGGTTTAGCTGATAGACAAGTTGCACACTTATTAAAGTGTTTAGAAAGTGAGGTTTACGCTAAGCGTGAGGAGTTGGGAATTAACAGAGTGTTTAAACAAGTAGATACTTGTGCTGCTGAGTTTCCTGCAGAAACACCATTTTATTACTCAACGTTTGAAGAGGAAAATGAATCGATAGTTACGGATAAAAAATCGATTGTTGTATTAGGTTCTGGACCAAACAGAATTGGACAAGGAATTGAGTTTGATTACAGTTGTGTGCACGGAATACTTGCAGCTAAAGAAGCAGGATATGAAACAGTTATGATTAACTGTAATCCAGAAACTGTTTCTACAGATTCTGATACAGCAGATAAGTTATATTTTGAGCCTGTTTTTTGGGAGCACATTTATGACATTATTAAGCACGAAAAACCAGAAGGTGTTATTGTTCAATTAGGTGGACAAACAGCTTTAAAGTTGGCTGAAAAATTAGAGAAATATGGAATTAAAGTAATGGGAACTTCTTTTGAAGCCTTAGACATTGCTGAAGATAGAGGGCGCTTTTCTGCGGCTTTAGAAAAATTAGAAATTCCTTTTCCAAAATATGGAATAGTTGAAAGTGCAGAGCAAGCAATTGAGCTTTCAAGAGATTTAGGTTTCCCTTTATTAGTTCGTCCTTCTTATGTATTGGGTGGACAAAAAATGAAGATTGTAATTAACGAGGAAGAGTTGGAGCATCATGTTGTTGATATTTTAAAATCAATGCCAGGTAATCAAATTTTATTAGATCACTTTTTAGGTGGAGCAATTGAAGCTGAAGCGGATGCAATTTGTGATGGTGAAGACACTTATATTATTGGAGTAATGCAACACATAGAGCCTGCAGGAATTCACTCTGGTGATTCTTATGCGGTTTTACCTCCTTATAATCTTGGAGATTTGGTAATGGCTCAAATAGAAGACATTACTAAAAAGGTAGCTGTAGAATTGAAGACTGTTGGTTTAATTAATATGCAGTTTGCCATAAAGGATGATATAGTTTATGTAATTGAAGCAAATCCAAGAGCATCTCGTACAGTTCCTTTTATTGCGAAAGCTTACAGAGAACCTTACGTTAAATATGCTACTAAAGTAATGTTGGGAGATAAAAAGGTAAAAGACTTTGATTTTAAACCACATAAAGAAGGTTACGCTATTAAAATTCCGGTATTCTCATTTAACAAATTCCCTAATGTAGATAAGGAATTAGGACCAGAAATGAAATCTACAGGAGAAGCGATACAATTT
>JAQXDJ010000415.1 GCA_029251425.1 Vicingaceae bacterium | reverse complement strand
TTTGTAATCTTAAAATGCTCTTGAAAAGTAGATCCATTACTTAATTTTACGATATATGACCCCTGTCTAAGTTCACTAAAGTTTGTTTGTATGGTATTATTTCCTTCATCCAAGAATATACGTCTAGTTACAACGATACTTCCTAAAAGGTTATAAACTTCAACAGAGACCTCTCCTATTTCATTTGCATAGATATCAAAATTCAAATTATCATAGAAAGGATTAGGATAAGTCTTTACCTCAATATTCTTTCTAACATTAATTGCTTTCACTTCAGAAAACGATAATGCACCATCAAAATCAACTTGCATTAAACGATAATAAGAAGTTCCAAAATGTGGCTTTGTGTCTATATAATCATAAGATTTAAGATTATTACTATTTCCTGCACCACTCACTTTTCCTAATGGATTCCAATCAGTTCCATTTAAAGAACGTTCTAAAACAAAATAATCATTATTAATTTCTGTAGCTGTTTGCCAATTCAATAACACATTCTCATTTTTAGCCTTAGCTTCAAAATACATTAATTCAACAGGCAAGCTACCTGAACCTGTAATGTTAATGTTATCTAAAAATAAGTTGTTACCAAATTGAGTAGTTGATTCAAACTTTAACATAATAGAATTACCTACATGTGGTGTTAAATCAACACTTTCATTTCGCCATTGCCCAGCTGCTGTTGGAGCCAATGCAGGTCCGCCAGTCTCTGGAGTAGTTTGTAATGTCGCTCCCATTTTATCATAAAGTACAGTCGGGAAAGTTACTCCACAGTCTGTAGAAAGCAAAACTCTTAATTGATCATTTGTACCACCAAAAGGTGTATAAGACACATCAAAAGTAAGTGTAGAGTTTGCAAAAGTAGAAATATCTATTCTATTCGTTACTAATTCATCTGATTGTCCTGGTGCATTATAATTATAAAAATCAAGTCTCGCAGCATTAGCCCCTCCATTACCAGAGGCTGCATTTAATTCCCATGTGCGGGCAGCATCAGGATTATTGATCGTCCAACCTGCGGGAGGAAAAGCTCCTTCAAAATCTTCTACAATAGGTAATGTTGCTCCACCACCAACCGTTACGTAACCAACTTTAGTAGAGGTATTACTTCCGTTAGCATTTGTAGCTGTAAGAGCAACTGTGTAAGTACCCGCAGTTGTATAAGTATGTGATGGATTTTGAGTGGTATAATCAATTGATCCATTATTATCTATGTCCCATTGCCATAAAGTTGGAGCGGGAGCTCCTGTACTTAAATCTGTAAAAACAACTGTTAAAGGTGCTGTACAAGAACTGTTAGGCGTTCCAGAAAAATTAGCAACTGGAGGTTGAGGGATAGAACTTGTTATAAACACACCATAATCCTCTATATCACCAGCTAAATAATTACCACATCTACTACCTGGTAGCGCTCCAGTTTCAGCTAAAACCCTCATTCTTAAAAGTGAACCAATAGTAGCAGTACCAGGGATTAAAATATTTTGTGTCACCGTATTACTTCCTCCATTAGGAGCTGAACCTGACATTACCATTTCACCCGCTGTAAATGTGGCATCATTATTATAATCTATATAAACTTCAAAATTTTCAGCTCCTGAACCTCCTGAATTCACAGTCACAGTTAAGGCATATGTACTTCCTAACTCAACAGATGTAGCTTGAGTACAAGTATAATCAGTATGAGCAACATTAGTACTTGTTGATGTACCATTAGATATTGTATTAAATTGAACCAATGAAATAGTTTGGCCGAAATTACCTTCATTAGTAGATGTTGGAATACAAGCTGCTGTTGGAGCTCCTGCGGCTACGTTAACAAAACCGTTTTGTGTAACTGTTGATGTTCCTGCTCCTGTTGTTACTGCTAATGTAACATCATAAGACCCCGCGTTTGCAAAATTAATTGTTGGATTTTGAAGAGTTGAGGTCACTGCTGGATTAACACCATTATCAAATGTCCATAAAAAAGTAATCCCAGTCCAAGCACCATTTTGATAGGTATTCGGAACACAGGTAGATTCATCATAAAATGAAACTGAAGTTCCTAAACAAACTGCATAAGAACTAGCCTCAAAATCGACACCTGCAGCTGCTGGTGGAACCAAACTCATATTTCCATTCACCTCTAAAAAAGAAGCCCTTGTACCAACCATCGCAGCAGAAGCTCTTGTTTCCTGATCAGCTGTAAATTCACTTTGGCAAGCATCTGATGAATAATCCATATAATTATGAATATGTAAATCAGAATTACCAGCATCACAAGGATTTGCAGCTGTTACACAATCACTAGAACTTCTTCTATGTAACGGTGTATCTGCACAGAAATCTCCTGTTCCCGTTGGGCAAGTACCTCCTCCTCCATCTCCTTCAAAAGTATGATAAAGGTTCCAAGCATGTCCTAACTCGTGTGTTAATGTAGTATTTCCAGTTTGGGCAAATTTACAACCTAATTGGTACATTCCGTCCTGAGTTCCACCATGAGCTCCAGCCAAATATGCATATCCCTGAACACCAAAACCACAATCATTATTATCAATTTCTGATACCAAATAAATGTTATAATAAGCTGTTGGCGTCCATCTACTAGCAGCTCTCAGTGTAGCTTCTGTTACTCCTGATGTATTACTTCTTAAACCATTAGCAACATAAGTTGCATCTCCTGACATATCAACTCGAACAATTCCATTGGTACAATTCCCTGAAGGATCTCTTACTGCTAAAGCAAATTCGATTTCTAAATCAACACCAGCCCCGTCACCTAAAGACCCTGCAACCTTTCTCCAACGCTCATTCACTTGTCTAATCCCTTGGTTAATTGCTGCTTCACTAATATTACTACCTGTACCGACAGCTTCTCCTTTATGCATTACATGAACTACAACCGGAACCCTATAAATTGTTCCACCAGCTTTATTATTTTGATAGCCTTTATGCAATAACGAATTAAAATCTTCGGTTTTCTGTTTATATACAGGATCCGTTAACATCATTTTTTTATGTAACTCATCAAACCCACATTTCTCTTGTGGATTAGTAGTGTTTAAAACCTGAGGTTGTAATGTTTGAGCATCAAGGGAAATTCCAAATGCTAAAAACAATGTAATGTAAAAGAATATTTTTTTCATTATACCTATCTATTAATTATACCTTTTTTCTCTTAATTTCTTATAGATTTAGAGAACCACTTCTAAAACAATTCTTATGAATTATAAAAATCAGTAGAAAAATACGCATTATTTCACCAAAACTGACCAATATCATAATTAATAAAATCACACAAAAGGAATCCTAAACATCTATTTATAACTACTTTAGCTGCTTAAACCAATAAAACATTAGACCAATGAAGTATTTTTTTATACCAATATTTTTATTAACAATAACTTCATGTAGTATTACTAATAATGACAACAAAGAAATACTAAATGTTATGCAAATGCAAGAGGAAGCATGGAGCAATGGAGATATTAATGCTTTTATGGAAGGCTATTGGCAATCTGATTCATTGATGTTTGTAGGTAAAAATGGAATAAAGTACGGATGGGAAACAACACGTAATAATTACAAAAAATCATACCCAGACAAGAGAACAATGGGAAAGCTAGAATTTAATATAATTAAATTAGAGGTAAACGGAAATTCTGCTTTTATGCTAGGCAAATGGAGTTTAGTTAGAGAAAATGATAATCCTAATGGACACTTTGCATTATACTGGAAAAAGATTAACGGAAAATGGTTAATTACTATTGACCATACCAGCTAAAGTAACTCAATAAAAATTGTATTTTGCAATTCTAATTAAAGCCTATCAAATGAAAAAGAATCTTATTGTAGTGCCAGTTTTAATGATATTAATGATGGCAAGTGTAAATACATTTGCACAAAAGAAAAAAAAGAAAAAAGATGAAGTACAATTAACTCCTCCCACTTTTGTTATGAAAGAAGGTAAAGTTGTTTACTCAGAAGTTGTTCCCGTTTCAGGAGTTAAGCCAGAAGAATTATATAAAAGATGTTACAATTGGTTTAATGCTTTTTACAAAAATCCAGGAGGAGTAATTAAAGAAAATGTTGCCAATGAAAAAATTAAAGGAAAAGCTAGAATTCCTCTATTTTTAGAAGATGCCAACACTTTAACTCAAACTAGAGCAGGATTAATGAACTATACTATTACAGTTGGTATTAAGGACGGAAAATATAGGTATACCATTACCCGAATTAACAAAAAGTCTCAATCGTATTTAGGAATTGAAAAACTGATTTCAGATAACGAAAAAGAGTATAAAATGTCTAATGTTACTTATATGATACAGACAGATAAATACATGAAAGATTTGATTGATAACTTAAAGAAATCAATGGCTTCTTCTACTGAAAAAAAATCTGACGACTGGTAAATGATAAAAGCTATTTGGAACAACATATTTGTTGATACTTATAACAAAATTGAAGCAGAGAAATCTACTTCATCACAATTAGATAAAAGAGCAATTACAATATTTATTGTAGTTGCTTTTTCTTTGGTGTTCATTCAATATTTAGGAGATCTTAATTTCATAAAAAGTTTTGGATTCGAGAGTGAAATCTCGTCTCTCCAAGCTAAATTTCCAAATATTAGATTATTTCAGCTTACCTATTGGGTTAGTATCTTAATTGTTTTTTACTTAGTTATTCCTTTAATAATAATCAAATTCATTTTTAAGGATAAGCTGAGTGATT
>JAQXDJ010000402.1 GCA_029251425.1 Vicingaceae bacterium | reverse complement strand
AAATTGTTAGAAGTATTTTCTAAACTGTTTTTATAACTACGATTAGTTATTCCTGCCTGTATTAACAATTGAGATTTAGGATTAAGTAAATATGATACTTTTAAAGTAGAATTTATAATATCTGTAGTTAATCCTTGTGTTGTAGTATTTCCATATTCTGAAGCGCGATTATTATTTGGAATGTATAAATCTTGACCAACACTTGTTGTTAAATTAGTATCAAAACCAATTTTTGCAACAGTAGCCATTGCTTCTATAATCCAACGTTTTTTCTGATAAGATAAACTAGCAATTGCTTCATTAAAATTAGCTCCTAAAGGGTGTGCTAAAGGCGCGTTAAAGTGTGCGTAATTTTGTAGAGTACTTATATTTGTTGGATCGTAACTGTGCGTGTAAGTAAAAGGGCGAACAGCATTGTATTCTAGTTGCAGGGTTAAATTCTTTACCCACATAAAATCGTAAGATTTCAACCCAAACTGATAACCATATTTGTTAGCCCACCATCCATTTCCAGATTTAATTTCACCTAAAAGAAATTCATCTAGAATAAGCTGAGTGTATAAGATATTCTTTTTTCTGATTTTAAATTTCATACTTCCACCTAGTAAAGCATTGTCTGATGATCCTTGAGAGTATTCAGTTGGACGTAACATAATAACTGGGTTAAAGTAATTTATATCGTAACCTCTGTAAAAGTTTCCTTCTTGTGACTGCCAAATAATGCTTTCAAACAAGCCAATGTTCCACCATTTAGTAGCATTTAAACTTAAATAATGTACTGTAGATAATTTTTGAAAATACTTGCTGCTATTACCATCAGAATTTTGAATGTCTTGGTAATTGGTGTATAGAGCCATGTATTTTAATTTCCAAATGTTAGCAGTAACTTTTAAATAAGGATAACTGTTCGCGTTATCAGAAAGGAAAAGAGAACGATAACCATCTCCAATAAAGTTTTTGCCGTAACCCAGTTGTAAAGCAAAATTATCATCAGGTGTAAACGTAATGTTCGCCTGTCCGAAAAATGATCTATTAAGTGTTGAATAACCATAACCCGGACTAATGTTTTTATTTAAAATTTGAGAATTAATGTGTGATGGATATTTTGAATTGTCGGCTAAAACTGCAATTTGACTGCTCCATTTTTTACCAAAACTCTTTTGTATGTTAAAACCAAAGGAAGTTTCTATTAAGTTTTTAGAAATTGCATTCCCTTTTTCTAAAGTGTAGCCCAAATTAACAATAGGGTCTAATGAAAATGTTTTATTTTTAGAACTAATCAAATGCTCATTTCGAATTAAATCGCCTTTTGCTGTTTTATAAGAATTTGTGATTTCATCATAACTCGTTAATTCCTTTTTAGAAAAAGGACGAATACTTGTGTGAAAATTCTCTAATGTATCAACATGTTTGTTGAACAGGATAGAGAATGTTCGCTCATTGGAAATGTTGAAGTTTTGAGCACTTAAGTTTATAAAGAACAAACTCAGCAGGAGGGTTAATATGTAATTTTTTGGACTAAGCATTTAATTTTTTCTCAGCAGATTTTTTTCTTTTCAGTTTAATAAAAAATGGAGTTTGAACTAATAGTAAAACAGCGCTAATTATTACAATAAACGAGTAGCTCGGGTCAAATTGTTGAGCAAATACAGCAGCACTAATTGTAGCTAAACTAAATGTGTAAATAATAATTACAGTTGGTTTATGTCCTAGCCCTAAATCCATTAAATGATGGTGAATGTGGTTTCTGTCAGCTGTAAATGGTGAAATTCCTTTTATTGCCCTCAAGGTAAACACTCTAATGGTATCCACTAAAGGGTAAACTAAAATTGACATTGCTAAAATTGGTTTAGATATGTTTTTAATAATATTTGGTAACTCTAGTTGTGCATCATACTCAACCAATTCAATTGCCATTACAGCAAATAAAAATCCTATAACTAACGAGCCAGAGTCTCCCATAAATATTTTAGCAGGATTAAAATTAAACCTTAAAAATCCGAGCAAGGCTCCTGCCAAAGAAAATGCTAATACAGCATAAGTCCAGTCGCCAGCGTAATAAAACCAAAACCCAAAAGCTGTAGCGGCAATCAATCCCACACCAGCTGCTAGCCCATCAACACCATCAATTAAATTAAAAGCGTTAACAACAACAATGTAAGTGAAAATTGATAGCATAATTCCTGCCCATTCAGGAATTTCTTTAACACCAAATAAACCGTGTAAACTAGTTAGTTTTATGTCTGCCATAAAAACCATAATGAAAGCAACAGCAAGGTGTGCAGCTAATTTTTTTACTGGAGCCGTTCCAATAATATCATCTTTCATACCTACAAAAAACATAATAAGTAGTGATGGGACTAAATATTTTATCACCCCAATTTCTTGTATTGGAAGCCATAGTAAAAAAGCAAAAAGAGTTCCTGCAAAAATCATCATACCACCCATAGAAGGAGTGTTCTCTGTATGAATTTTTCGGTCATCAGAAGGATCATCAAACAAATGTTTGAGTTTGGCAATAGTTATGAATGAGGGTGTTGAAAGCAACACCATCAAAAAAGAAGTTATTATGGGAAGTAGTAATATTTTCATTTTATCAATTCTTCATTCTTATAATTATAGGCCCACATTGTGGGTCAAAAGTCGTTGTATAAATTCCTCAAATTAGTTCTAAAACCAAAGTAAACATAGTTGGTTTCATTGGTAATGTTTAAATCAGAAATATCTTCTGTTCTTTTATTAATACCAATAGTTAAACTCATGTTGTTTTTCGGATTCACAATAAATCCAACATGAGCTTGTATTATTGTTAAATTTCTTTCAATGTCAGTTAAAACAGTTGGCGTAATTATGTTTTCAGAAACAAAAATATTTGATCCTGATAAGTTTGAGGTAATGAGGTTCATTTTGGCTTGAGTGAAAACACGTTTGTATTTATAATTTACAATTCCAACTATTTCATTAAAATTAGCTCCAGAAGGATGTGCTAAAGGTTCATTGTAATTGGAATAAGCTTGCAATGGTAAATCAGAAGAGTAAGCGTATGCTCCTACGTTGTTGTATTCTGCTTGCAGTGTTAAATTCGGGATTCCAAAATATTTAGCTCCGATTTGGTAACCGTATTTCGAGCCTCCATCATAAACAAATTGATTATAGACAACTACGTTAAAGGGTAATTTTATTTTGAGATTTGTTCCTACAATTGTATGGTTCAGATCATTAAAGCCAGTAATTGCAGTGTTTACACCAATAATAGGATTGAATTGTTGCCATTGCAATGGCTTTGTCCCCGTAGAGTCTTCAGTTCTCCACATAGTGGATTCAAATAAGCCAACATTTAACCACTCTGTTGCTAACCAACTAAAATAATGTGTGCTCATTGTTTTTCTTTCGAATAAAGCTTCTCCAGTTGACCCAGGGTCTCTTCGTGTAACTGATGATAAAGCTGCATTCAGTTTAGTGTATTGAAATTGCTCGCTTTTACCAAATGTTCCTATAATTTTCCAAAAAGGGTAATTGAAAGAAGCGTCCGATAATAATAAAGAACGGTAACCATCTCCGACAAAATTTTTACCTGTTCCCAATTGAAAATTAAGGTGTTTGTTAGGAGTAAATGAAAGATTAGCTGATGAGGCTGCAAAATCAAAGCCATTACCTTTAAATCGCTTAACTCTTCCTTGCCCTGGCATTACACCTGTTGCAGTTACATAATTAGCTTCATATTGTGGTAAAAACATTTGGTTTTCATAGAGCACTGTTTCAAAAGAAAATTTACTACCAATATTAGCCCTTACAATTGCACCTCTCGTATTTTTCGAAAAAGAATTTCCAGTTGTATCTTCACTGTCTTTTCCCATTTCAATATTAATTAGGGGGTCAATCGTCATGTAGAAATTTCCTGTATCTACAACTAGTAAATTGTCATAAGCAAATGATTTCCACATCCAACCAAAAAAGTTGCGTGATTTTTTCGGTGATTTTGAAATGTTTAAAAGGTAAATATCTTTTTCAGAATTAGACAAAATAGAAGGGGAAACATCCTTGATAAATGAATTTCCGATAGGTAAAAATGAAGTATGTATATTATTATCAAAAGAATTAAATACTTTTTGATTCACTAAATTAAACTCTCTATTTAAAGGAAGGTTTTGTTGTTGAGAAAACCCAGTTACTCCAATAAATATGGTGAATAAGAGTGAAGTATATTTATAAAAAGTGCTCAATTATTTTATTTGTAACAGTGCTTCACTCACATTTTCAACAGGAGATTGGCAGACATTATTATAACATACGTATATCATAGTCTTTCCGTTGACTTCCTTTAATTCTAATAATGGTAAATTACTTGGTTTTATACTTCCCATTACGAGTTTATTAGGTATATAGCGTGAGTTTAGCTCTTTTCTTTTTTGATGTGCTTTTTTTCCTGAAATAGCTATTTCATAAAAAGGTTTCACATTGTTGAGCATTAAAATTCCCCAGTTAGAGTAGCCAGAAATGTATTTAGAAACTTGTGTTTCAATGTTCTTTAACATCTGTTTAGCTTTTTCAGTATAGTCTTTTTCATAATATAACTCGCCTAATAAAAGTAGGCTTTTTGCCATGCTTGAATTAGAGGCTGGTATTACATTGTCTGAAAGTTCCATTTTACGAGCCACTAAGCCTTTGGCATTATTAGAAGTGAAAAAGAAAAATCCTGTATTGGCATCATAAAAATGTTCAATGGAATAATCAGTTAGTTTTTTTGCTTCGGCCAACCATTTCTCATCAAAAGTAGCTTGGTAAAGTGCAATAAAAGCTTCTGTTGTAAATGAATAATCTTCTAAATACCCATCTAAATTACTTACACCGTTTTTGTAATTATGGTTTAATCCTCCATCTTTTCTAACTTGATTATTAAGAATAAAGTTGGCATTTTTTAACGCAGCTTTTAAAAATCGTTCTTCACCAAAAGTATTGTAGGCATCAACATACCCTTTCAGCATTAATGCATTCCAAGAAGTTAAGGTTTTATCATCTAAACCAGGACGAACTCTTTTGGCTCTTTCTTTTAATAAAACAGTATTGATGTTCTCAATTTTAGAAACTACTTTTTCTTCAGAAATGTTAAACTGTTTCGCAATTTTAACGTTATCTTTTTTACGCAATAAAATGTAATGTCCTTCCCATTTCCCGGTAGCATTTACATTGTAATATTCCTTAGCTAATTCAAAATCTTCCTTTAAAATTGTTTGCAATTCTTCTTTGCTCCAAACATAAAATTTTCCTTCTTCCCCTTCGCTATCAGCATCTAAAGAGCTGTAAAAAGCACCATTTTTAGCAGTCATTTCTCTTGCAGTGTACTCCAGAGTTTGATAAACGATATGCTTGTATAATGGCTTTTTGGTAAGTTGATATGCTTGGCTATATAGAGATACGAGTTGTCCGTTGTCATATAACATTTTTTCGAAGTGTGGTGCTTTCCAATATTTGTCAGTAGAATAGCGAGCAAAACCACCACCAATTTGGTCATAAATTCCACCATAAGCCATTTTATCTAGCGTAAGTTCAACAATGGTTAAAATTTCTTGGTCTTTGGTATGATAATAATATTGTAATAAAAACTCATAATTATTAGGCATAGGAAATTTTGGGGCACTTTTCCCCCCTCCTTCTATATAATCAAATTGCTTTTTCATTTTTGCGACACCTTCGGTTAAAACGTCCATATTAAATGGAGTTTGATCTTTAACCATAGGTAACATTTCACTCGTCTTTATTCCTTCAGTTAATTTTTGAGCATACTCATTTACTTTTTCTGGAGCTACTTTATATTCGTTAGCAACATTATTTAAAATTTGTAACCATTGATCTTTTTGGAAGTATGTTCCTCCATAAAATGGTTCGCCCGTTGGTAGTGCAAAACAATTAAGTGGCCAACCACCTCTACCTGTCATTAACTGAACAGCATTCATATATATCTGATCGATATCAGGACGTTCTTCTCTATCTACTTTTATACAAATGAAGTTCTCATTCATGATTTTTGCAACTTCTTCATTTTCAAAAGACTCATGTTCCATTACATGGCACCAATGACAAGCAGAATAACCAACGCTTATCAATAGTAATTTGTTTTCAGCTTTTGCTTTTGCTAGGGCTTCATCTCCCCAAGCATACCAATTTACTGGATTGTGAGCATGTTGTAAAAGGTAAGGGCTTGTTTCGTTAATTAGATTGTTAGTGTGATCATAAGTTGTAGTATCCTTTTCTTCAAGTATATTTTCTGTTGAATCAATACCTTGAGAAGGTTTTCCCGAGCAAGAAAAAATAGCTAAGAAAATTGTGGTAAAGAATATAAAGTTTATTGATTTCAAGAGTGTTTTTTAGTTTGTAGTTAGACGAAAGTACTAAAATTAGAACTAGCTGTTGAAACTCATAATGTTACTTTTTCCTTAAAATCTACAGGAAACCTTTTGCCAATACCTTTTGCTTTTGCTTTTATGTCTCCAGTAATTTGTAATTCAATAGGTTCTCCTCCCATAACAGTCATTAAAAGAGGGAATGCACTAGATCCCATATCCTTAAGTGAAGATGTTATTGTAAATCGATGTATTTGGTTTGATTTTTTTGGCAGCGTAACCTTGTTTTCAATGTTGGCAGTACCCACTTTATTTCCTTGGGCAAAAAGTGTTAAATCAGAATCTACAATACTTATATTATAGTTGTTCGGATTTTTTATTTGCATAGCAACTTCTACTTCAACACCCTTAGCAGTAAAATCTTTAACACCAACATCAGTTACCTCAATCATTTCTACATCCCTATAGGTCATACAGCCTACTATAGAAAAAGCAAAAATTACAAAGCTTATTTTACAAGCTAAATTTTTAAGAAAAACCATTGAGATATTATTTACTGTACTCAGCAAAGTACTTGTAAAACAAAGGAATAGTTTCTATTCCTTTAAAATAATTAAACACCCCGTAATGTTCGTTTGGTGAGTGAATCGCATCAGAATCTAATCCAAAACCGAATAATACAGATTTTAAGCCTAACTCCTCTTCAAATAAAGCAACAATTGGAATACTCCCTCCACTTCTTACAGGTACAGGTGTTTTTCCAAATGAATCTTCCATAGCTTGTTTTGCAGCTCTATATCCTACAAAATTTGTTGGAGTAACGTAAGGTGTTCCACCATGATGAGGTGTTACTTTTACTTTAACAGATGCTGGTGCAATACTGTTAAAATAGTCTGAAAATAATTGAGTTATTTTTTCACTGTCTTGGTGTGGAACTAATCGCATTGAAATTTTAGCATAAGCTTTAGATGCAATTACTGTTTTAGCTCCTTCGCCAGTATAACCTCCCCAAATTCCGTTTACATCAATAGTTGGTCTAATTGAGTTTCTTTCATTAGTTGTATAGCCTTCTTCACCATCAATATCAGATAAATCTAATGCTTTTTTGTATTCATCTAAGTTGAAAGGTGCTTTTGCCATTTCAGCCCTTTCTTCAGTAGTAAGAATTTCTACATCATCATAAAAGCCTGGAATTGCAATGTGATTTTTATCATCGCGCATTTTTCCAATCATTTCGCATAAAATATTAATTGGATTAGCTACAGCTCCACCATATAAACCTGAATGTAAATCTCTATTTGGTCCTGTAACTTCAACTTCAACATAACTTAAGCCTCTTAAACCAACAGTGATAGAAGGAATGTCGTTTGCTATAATTCCTGTATCAGAAATTAATATTACATCAGCTTTTAATCTTTCTTTATTTTCTTTTACAAAAACACCTAAGTTTTCTGATCCAACTTCTTCCTCTCCCTCAATCATAAACTTAACATTACATGGTAATGAGTCCGTTTTCATCATTGTTTCGAAAGCTTTTACATGCATGTACATTTGTCCTTTATCATCGCATGATCCTCTAGCAAAAATTGCTCCTTCAGGATGAGCTCCTGTTGTTTTAATAACTGGCTCAAAAGGTGGACTATCCCACAAATCAATTGGGTCAGCAGGTTGTACATCGTAATGTCCGTAAACTAAAACAGTTGGTAAGTTGGGGTCAATAATTTTATCTCCATAAACAATTGGGTGACCTGCAGTTGCGCAAACTTCAACGTTTTCAGCACCAGCTTCCTCTAATCTTCTTTTTACTTCTTCAGCAGTTTTAGCTGTATCAGCATCGTAAGCTGAATCGGCACTTACTGAAGGGATTCTTAATAAGTCTAAAAGTTCGTCCAAAAAACGTTCTTTATTTTGAGAGATGTAATTGTTTATTTCTGACATATATGTGTTTTTTATAAAAGCTAAATTAAAATTTCTCCAGTCATTTCTGCTGGAATTTCTACATTAAGTAAAGATAAAATTGTTGGAGCGATATCACCTAATTTTCCATTTTTTATTTCTTTTTTATCTTCATCTATTAAAATACAAGGCACTGGGTTTGTGCTGTGAGCTGTATTTGGCGACCCATCAGGATTAATTGCAAAATCTGCATTTCCATGGTCTGCAATAATAATAAAAGAGTAGCCACTTGCTATTCCTTGTGTCACTATTCGTTCAATACAGTTATCTACCTTTTCTGCAGCAGCAGTAATAGCAGAATAAACTCCTGTATGACCAACCATATCTGTATTGGCAAAATTCAAGCAAATAAAATCTGCAGTTGTATTTGTTATTTCAGGTAAAATTTTCTGAGTTACTTCTTCAGCACTCATTTCTGGTTGTAAATCGTAAGTGGCAACTTTTGGTGAATTTGCCATTAATCGTTTTTCGCCTTCAAATTCTTGTTCTCTACCGCCAGAAAAGAAAAAAGTAACGTGTGGATACTTCTCTGTTTCTGCTATTCGTATTTGCGTTTTGTTATGGCGTTCTAAAACTTCTCCTAGTGTGTTTTGAAGATTTTCTTTATCGTAAATTACATGAACATTTTTAAAGTTTCTATTGTAATTTGTCATAGTAACATAATGTAAAGGAATTGTTGTCATTCCTTCATCAATTAAATCTTCTTGCGTTAAAGCAATAGTGATTTCTCTACAACGATCTGTTCTAAAATTAAAACAAATAACCACATCGTTTGGTTTTATTCTTCCAATTAAATCTCCGTTTTTATCAACTTTAACAACAGGTTTTACAAATTCATCCGTAACATTATTGTTGTATGATGTTTGAATTGAATTAACCAAGTTTGTACTTGATTCTCCAATTCCATTAAGCAATAAGTCATAAGCTTCTTTTACTCTTTCCCACCTGTTATCCCTGTCCATTGCATAATAACGACCAATTACAGATGCCAACTCTCCTTTAGAGTTTAAAAGGTGATTTTCTAAAGCTTCTAACTGTCCTTTTCCACTTTTTGGATCACAATCTCTACCATCTGTAAAAGCATGAATAAAGACATCATTAACATTATTTTCTTTAGCTAAGTCACAAAGTTTATAAAGGTGTTTTTGATGAGAATGAATTCCACCATCAGAAACTAAACCCATAAAATGAATAGCAACATTATTTTCTTTAGCATGATTAAATGCTGCTTTTAATGTTTCGTTTTCAGCAATTGAATTATCTGCACAAGCGTTATTGATTTTCGCAAAATCTTGATAAACAACTCTTCCTGCTCCAATATTTAGATGTCCGACTTCAGAATTTCCCATTTGTCCTTCTGGCAAACCGACTTCTTTTCCAGAAGTATTTAATGTTGAGTAAGGGTAGTTGTTTAAACAACTATCAAAAAATGGAGTATTGGCATTGTAAATGGCATCAGATTTAGATTTGTCTCCAAAACCCCAGCCATCTAATATTAAAAGGGCTACTTTTTTATTGTCCATCAGCTTAATTTTAGGACTGCGAAGGTACTTAAAATTATTATCTTGTAATTTCTCTATATGTTAATTTTAAAAGCATTCATTAAAAAAGCCTCTTAATTTAATAAGAGGCTTTAGTATATGTTTTTGTTATTAATGTGGCTAATTAAAAATCGAAAAAATCAAAGAAAAATATAACTGCAGCTTGCCTTTTGTTAACTCCTTTGGCTGAACCGATTACACTTCCACTTTTTCTAACATCACCATTAGACTCTATTTTCCCTTTTACACTTCCTCCAATTCTAACATCACCATTAGATTCAACTTTTCCTTTTACACTTCCTCCAATGCGAATGTCGCCATTAGATTCTATTTTTCCTTTAACGCTTCCTCCAACACGAATATCTCCGTTTGATTCGAATTTACCTTTTACACTACCTTTAATTCTAACATCACCATTAGATTCTATTTTCCCGAATTTAGAACCACCTTTTCTTAAATCTTGAGCCTGAATAGTATTAGTAGTAAACAATCCCAACCCTGCAATTAACATTAAATAGATTAATTTTTTCATGTGTTTTATTTTTGATTAATATGTACTCAAATATACTAATTCTAAAATTCTCTTGAGGAATGTTGTTACGAGGGAATATGGTTAATGAGACTTATCGGATTGAAAGATGAAGTATAAAAAAACCGACTATCGTATTGATAATCGGCTTTTCTTTGTGGGCCCACAGGGAGTAGCCCTATCTAACAGATAATAGCTCTCTATCTCATTTAATCACACATTTAAGATGTGAAATTATACATTTTAGACCGAGATATCGATAGGAAATAGATAAAACCCGGTAACGAAATCGTGACCAAAAAATGGCTGTTCTTTCGAACAGCCATTCAGCTATCTAATAAGCCCAGTCATTTAATGTAAATTGCAGGG
>JAQXDJ010000384.1 GCA_029251425.1 Vicingaceae bacterium | reverse complement strand
TAATGATTTTTAGTAACTCACTAAACTAACTAGCTCTTCCTTAAATCGCTCATTTGGCATAAATTGAGCTTCTAATTGATTAATAAAAGGAACTGGAGTATCTAAACTCGCTACACGTTTTATTGGTGCATCTAAGTACTCAAAGCAATTTTCAGAAATCAAAGCACTTAACTCACCTCCCATCCCATTAAACATTGTTGCTTCATGCAAAATAATAACTCTATTTGTTTTCTTAACCGATTCAAAAATAGCTTCTTTATCTAATGGAACTAAGGTTCTTAAGTCAATTAAATCCGCAGATATTTCTGGATTTTCACTTAAAGCATCTAATGCCCAATGTACACCCATTCCATAAGTAACAATAGTTACATCATTCCCTTCTTTAATTAAACTCGCCTTACCAAATGGGATTGTAAAATAATCATTTGGCACTTCTTCTTTAATGCTTCTATACAAACCTTTATGCTCAAAGAACATAACAGGGTTTGGATCCTCAAAACTAGTAGCTAACAAACCTTTAGCATCTGTAGGGAAAGCTGGGTAAACAATTTTCAATCCTGGAGTTTGTGTAAACCAAGCTTCATTACATTGAGAGTGAAATGGCCCTGCGGCCATCCCTCCACCTGTAGGCATTCTTACAACAACATCCGCAGTCTGTCCCCAACGATAATGAGATTTAGCTAAATTATTACAGATCTGTGTTATTCCTTCAGAAACAAAATCAGAAAATTGCATTTCCACCATGGCTTTTTGGCCATTAATAGCCAAACCTAAACCAGCACCTAAAATAGCAGATTCACAAAGTGGCGTATTACGAACTCTTTCTCTTCCAAACTTATCTACAAAACCATCAGTAATCTTAAACACTCCTCCATAATCACCAATATCTTGTCCCATTAGCACTAAATCATCGTACTTCTCCATACTCTGACGTAGTCCATCAGAAATAGCATCAACCATTCTCTTTTCAGTTGTGTTTGATGTATCTGGAACTGTTTCATTTAATTGAAATGGTGCATAAATATCATTTAATTCCGTTTCAACATTGGCAGCCAATGGCTCTTCATCGAAAGCTTTATCCCATTCAGAAATTACTTCAGCTTTTATTGTTGCTTTAATTTCTTCAAAAGTTTTTTCATCTAATACTTTCTCAGCAACTAAATACTTTTCAAAATTTTCTACAGGGTCTTTCGCTCCCCACTCATCCATCAACTCTTGCGGAACATACTTTGTACCCGAAGCTTCCTCATGACCACGCATTCTGAACGATAAACATTCGACTAAAATTGGTCTTGGTTTTTTTCTGATAGATTCTGCAATTTGACTTATTTTATGGTAAACCTCTAAAATATTGTTCCCTTCTATTAACTCTGTTTCAATTCCATATCCAATGCCTTTATCTACAAAGTTTTTAAAAATAAATTGCTCTCTAGATGGTGTAGATAAACCGTAACCATTGTTTTCTACCAAAAAGATAACTGGCAATTGCCAAACTGCTGCAGTATTAATTGACTCATGAAAATCTCCTTCACTTGCTCCTCCATCCCCAGTAAAAACTAGCGTTACTTTCTCATCTTTCTTTAATAAATTCCCTAAAGCAATTCCATCAGCCACCCCCATTTGAGGTCCAAGGTGTGAAATCATACCAACGATATTGTGCTCTTGAGATCCAAAGTGAAACGAACGGTCTCTACCTTTTGTAAATCCATTCATTTTTCCTTGAAACTGAGAAAACAAACGGTTTAAAGGCACATCTCTAGAAGTAAAAACACCTAAATTTCTGTGCATAGGCAAAATATACTCCTCTTTATTAAGCGCCATAGCAGCTCCAACAGAAATTGCTTCTTGACCTATTCCTGAAAACCATTTAGAGATTCTTCCTTGACGTAACAGCACCATCATTTTTTCCTCTACTAATCGAGGCTTTAACAATCCTTTATAAAGGTTAATTAAAACTTCATCAGAATACTTTCTACGGTTGAATTTCATTGACATAACATCTATAAATGGTTTTCAGGAATAG
>JAQXDJ010000382.1 GCA_029251425.1 Vicingaceae bacterium | reverse complement strand
CAAATATTTTGGAGAACCTGTTTTTTCTGAAAATGGTTCTGAGGTTAATTCCCATGAGATGAAGTATAACTTTAATACTAAAAAGGGTTTAATTATAGATGCTGTTACTCATGAAGGTGAGAATTATATACATGGAGAAAAAATATACAAAACTCCCGATGACATTCTTTACATTAAACACGGAAAATACACAACTTGTAATTTAAGACACCCACACTATTGGTTTAGTGCTAATAAATTAAAAATTATACCTGAAGATAAAATTATAACAGGACCAGCCAATTTAGTTATTGAGGGCGTACCTACTCCTCTCGGGATTCCTTTTGGTTTTTTTCCAAACTCAACTAAACAAAAATCAGGAATTATTATACCTACTTTCGGAGAAAGTGGTCAGTACGGTTTTTTCTTAATTGGAGGTGGTTATTATGCTGCTATAAGCGATAATTTAAGCACACAAATTACCGGAGACTTTTATTCTAAAGGAAGTTGGGCAGGAAACATGTTAACCAATTATAAAAAACGTTACAAATACACTGGAACTTTAAACACAAACTTTTCTGTTTTCAAAAATGGCTTAAAAGAATATCCTAGTTATTCTGAAACACAAAACTTTTTTATTAGATGGAATCACACACAAGATCCGAAAGCTCAACCCAACAGTATTTTTTCTGCAAATGTAAACTTTGGAAATAGTGAGAATTATACCAATAATTTTAACAGTACAAGTAATCAATACCTGAGCACTTCTTTTAACTCTAGCGTTTCTTATAAAAAATCTTTTGCAGGCAAACCTTATAGCTTTTCTTTAAACGGTTATCATAGTCAAAATACATTAAACAAAACAGTTACTGTTCGATTACCTGAACTTGCATTTAACCTTGCTCGTGTTTATCCATTTAAAAGAAAAACAACTATTGGCAAACAAAAACTGTATGAAAAAATTGGTGTGAGCTACTCCATGAATACAAAAAACGAAGTAACTGCACAAGACAGTTTATTCAGTACCCGAAACTTAAACATCCTTAAAGATGAATTTCAAAATGGTATGAAACACTCTATACCTTTAAGTACTTCTTTTAAACTATTAAATTATTTCACCGTAAACCCTGCTTTTAACTATTCTGAAACCTGGTATATAGAGTCGGTGAGAAAAACATTAAATACTGACAGCACTATTGAAACAGCATCGGTTAGTGGTTTTGAGAGAGGTAATTCTTATAACATGTCCATCAGTACATCTACCAGAATATTTGGAATGTACCAATATAGAGGGAATATGATTAAAGCACTTCGTCATGTTATGACTCCAAGCATTGGTTTTTCTTATATTCCTGAAAACAATACTGGCTTGAAATCATATACTGACATAAACGGTGAAAATGTTGAGTATACTATTTTTGAAGAAGGCATTTATGGAACAACAAACACTACAGAAGCTGGATTAATAAACTTAGGATTACTCAACAACTTTGAAATGAAAGTGAGAAACCGCAAAGACAGTTTAGGGAAAGATAAAAAAGTAAAATTACTAGAAGCCTTAAAATTTTCTACCAGCTATAATGTAATTGCTGATTCGCTAAACTGGAGTAACATCTTAATAAATGCCAGAACCAATATTAAAAAATTAAACTTAAACTTTACAGGAAGTTATGATCCTTATGCACTTGACAGTAATTTAACAACAGGAGCAATTACAAAAGTAAACACTACTGAGCTATCTAAAAATGGAAGGTTAGGAAGATTAACTTCTGCTAACATTGCTGCAGGTTTTTCTTTTAGAAGTAAAAAAACTAACACTCAAAAAGAAAGTAATTATGGAACCGAACAAGAACTAGAATACATTAGAGCAAACCCTTCAGAATTTGTTGATTTTAATGTGCCTTGGACATTAAATGTTAACTATAATGTACGATACTCTCAACCACAATATACAAGCTCGATAGTACAGACTCTAAACTTTTCGGGAGATATTAGCTTGACTAATAAATGGAAAATTGGTGCACGTTCTGGTTACGATTTTGAGCAGAAAGATCTTTCTTATACTTCTGTAGATATTTATCGTGATTTACATTGTTGGGAAATGACTTTTAACTGGATTCCTTTTGGACCAAGACAAAGTTATTTGTTTACCATAAGAGTTAAATCTGCCCTATTACAAGATTTAAAGCTAACAAGAAGAAGCATTGCTAATGTGTTTTAGATATTCTAATGATTTATTTTCTAATCAATAAAAACATTTGCACCCAATCAGATGATTTTGTACTTTTATAGACGAATCTTACACATTGGTCTATAAAAAACATATAGAATTA
>JAQXDJ010000381.1 GCA_029251425.1 Vicingaceae bacterium | reverse complement strand
AAGAGTAGTTTGGCAAAAAGTTTTGCAGGAAGCCTGCCGTAATCAGAAAGGTCTAAAAATTTGTTTTGAGGAGAGAGTTTAGACATTTTCTTTTAATTCTTTCATATAATTAACTGCGTTTGGTCCTTCATTAAACAATAAATCGAGAATACTTAAATTAGGGTTAAATCCGTTTCTGTCTCCAAAAACTTGTATGTATTTAGTAAAGTTTAAGGTGCTTTTATTTTTAGGAGAAATAAGAGTCCTAAAATCATTTTTTTGAGGAACATTTTCAGCATAATATTCTGATTGAGTTACTACAATTTCTAAATTCAATAATTCAATAATTTTGTTTTGAAGAGCAGCATTAAAGTCAACTAAGTATTCATATTCTTTTTCATGGTAATAAGGGTAGAAGTCATCTTCATAATACTCAAAATAAGGGGAGCTTCTGTAAGACGACTCTAAAGATTTCCAGTGTATTTTACGCCAGTTGTCATCATAAGCAATTTGGACTTTGTTTGTTCTTTTTTTCTGTCTAGCCTTAACCAATGGGATGGTTAGGTTTTGAACTCCATTTGGACTTAGGATTTGACAACGGTTTCTATAGGTTTGTTTTATATAATTTTCAAACGTATCAATAATAGCTTCCTCACTTTTAATAAGCTGGTAATAATATTCAATAGGAGCTAAATAGTTGCTAGCGAAAACGTTTTTTGTATCCATTAAAATAGTGTAAAATTGAATAAACAAATTTACAATTTTTAAAATGATTGTTAGGGTTTATAGTTATTATGAATACTGTTAATTAAAATATTTTTTTTGGCAAGATTCGTGTCTGTTATTTTCGATATTTGTAATAGACTATTAAAAATTTATGAGAACAATTTTCTTAACCTTATTCTTTACGATTACAGCGCTATTTAACGTTGTTTCAGCACAATCCAAACTTACTATTTCTGGAAAAATAACAGAATATTTTAGTGATAAATCAATGGAAGGTGTTAGTATTAAGTTGCAAGAAAAAGGAAGTTATGTGAATAACGTAGTTTCTGATGGCAAGGGTATTTATGATCTAGAGTTGTCTTTTGATAAGGAATATATTATTCTTTATGAAAAAGCTGGGTTTGTTCCAAAAAAAGTAGTGGTTAATACTAAATCAGTTCCACCTAAAGAACAAGCGAAGTTGAGTAACTTGTTGGTAGATATGACATTATTTAAAAGAGATAAAGATTTAGCTGTAGCTTTTTTAGAGGATCCAATAGGGAAGGCCACTTATGATAAAAGTACTAAGGAGATTGATTGGGATATGAAATATACAGGCCCAATTGCTGCTAGATTAAACGGAGTGTTATCGGCTTACCAAGCAAAAAAACAAGCTATTATTGATGAAGAGAAACGAAAGGAAAAAGAGTTTGTTGCATTAATGAAATCTGCTGACAAAGCATTTTTTAAGAAAGATTTTGAAACAGCTAAGGCTTCGTATCAGAAAGCATTATCTCTAAAACCAAATCAATCAGAACCAAAAAATAGAATAGATTTAATAAATATAGCCATTCAGAAAAAAGCAGAGGCTGATCGTTTAAAGAAGGAAAAAGAGGAAAGAGCTGCAGCAGAAGAGAAAGCTAGATTAGAAGCTGAAGCGGCTGCTAAAAAGGCTGAAGAAGAGCGTTTAGCCAAAGAAAAAGCAGAAGCATTAACTAAAGAAAAAGCAGCAGCAGAAGAAAAAGCACGATTAGAAGCTGAATCTATAGCGAAGAAAGAAGAGGAAGAGCGTTTAGCCAAAGAAAAAGCAGAAGCAGAAGAATTGGCAGCAAAAGAAGCAGAAGAGAAAGCTAAGCTAGAAGCAGAAGCTGCGGCTAAAAAAGCTGCAGCTGAAAAATTAGCAAAAGAGCAAGCGGAAAAATTAGCCAAGGAGAAAGCAGCAGCAGAAGAAAAAGCACGATTGGAAGCGGAAGCAAAAGCAAAACAAGAAGAGGAAGAACGTTTAGCCAAAGAAAAAGCAACAGCATTGGCTAAAGAAAAAGCTGAGGAAGAAGAAAAAGCTAGATTAGAAGCTGAAGCTGCAGCAAAAAAAGAGGAAGAAGATCGTATAGCAAAAGAAAAAGCTGCAGCAGAAGAATTGGCAGCAAAAGAAGCTGAAGAAAAAGAAAAAGCTATAGCAGAAGCAGCATTTAAGAAAGCAGCCGAAGAACGACTGAAAAAGGAAAAAGCTGCTGCCGAAGCAATTGCTAAAAAAGAAGCTGAAGCTAAAGCAAAGGCAGAAGCTGCTGTTAAAAAAGCGGAAGAGCAAGCTGCAAAATTAGCTAAAGAGCAAGCTGAAACAGAAGAAAAATTAAAGGCTAAAGCAGAAGCAGCAGCTAAACTTGCTGAAGAAAAAGAAAAGGAAGCAGCTGAGAAATTGGCAAAAGAAGTGGCTCATAAAGAAGCGGAGAAACAAGCTAAGTTAGAAGAACAAGCTAAAAAAGAAGCCGCAGAAAAAGAGAAGTTAGAAGCGGAAGAAAAGTTATTAAAAGAGAACGCCGAAGCAGAAGTAATTGCAGCACAGGCAGCAGAAGAAAAAGAAAAAGCGAAAGCAGCAGCAGCGTTTAATAAATCAGAAGAACAACGATTGAAAAAAGAACAAGCAGCAGCAGCTACTCTAGCTAAAAAGGATGCTGAAGCGAAAGCTAAAGCAGAAAAGGAAATTGCTAAAGCTAAACAGAAGGAAGCTAAAATAGCTAAAGAATTAGCCATAGAAGAAGCAAAGATGAAGGAAAAAGAAGCGGCTAAATTGAATGAAGAAGCTGCTAAATTGGCTAAAAAACAAGAAGAAGAAAGGTTGGCTAAAGAGAAAGCGGAAGCGAATGCTATCCTAGCTCAAGAAGCGGAAGAAAAAGCACTGATTTTGAAAGCAGAAAAAGAGGTAGAAAAGGAAAACCAACGTTTGGCTAAAGAAGCAGCGAAAGCAGAAGCTTTAGAAAGAAGAACAGCTGAAGAGAAAGCTAAAGCAGAAAAAGAACTGGCTGAACAAAAGCAAAAACAAGAGCGTTTAGCTAAAGAAAAAGCTGAGGCTGAAACTTTGGCAGCTAAAAACGCAGAAGCAGCAGCAAGAAAAGTGGTAGAGATAAAAGCTAAAAAACAAGAGGAAGAACGTATAGCTAAAGAAAAAGCTGTTGCTGATGCACTAGTTGTTGAAAAAGAAATTACAGCTAACGAAGAAAAAATTGTTGCAGTTAATAAGGAGATTGAAATTAAAACTAAAAAAGAATTAGCGAAAAAAGAAGAGGTTGTTGAGCCTATTATAGTTGAGGAAGAGAAACCAAAAGTAACGAAGAGTGCTAATGGGTTTAAGTTGAAATCTTCTGGTAAAACGGTACAGAAAAAGCAAAAGCTTTCTAAAGGAGCAAAACAATTAAACAAGGGAAGAAGGGTTAAGTTTTAATAGTTATTAAAAATAAGGCAGACATATTATCCGAATTATCATTTTCTACAGAAGAAGAAAAGGTAGATGCGATTTTAATTAAAGCTAAAGAATTACAGCTTAATGAAATTTATTTGTCAATGGATTTGGCGAATGAAGCAAAGTTAATTGCTGAAAATATTTTTTACACTAAAGGACTAGCCAATAGCTTAATTGTAATAGGGAAAACATATCAAAATTTATCGAATTACGGAGAAGCAATGAGGGCTGCTTTGCAGGCTGCAGAACTCTTTAAAGGTTTAAAAGATATTAATGGAGAGTCTGTTTGTTTAGATATTTTAGGAGGTGTTTATAATTTTTTAGGCGATTTTAATAAGCGATTAGATTGTAATTTAAAATGTTTGGCACTTAGAGAAAAGGCTAAGGATGTTTCGGCACAATTAAGTACTACCAATAATATTGGAGATACTTACATGTCGATGGGTGATTTTAAAAATGCACTACGATATTTTAAGCTGTGTTTAGAATTCCCCAATTTAGATGATAGGATTAAAGCCATTGTTTATTGTAATATAGGTGAGGCTTATTTTCATTCTGAAGCGTACGATTTAGTTTCGGAAAATACAGCAAAAGGATTGGAATTTGGTTTAGCTTCCGATTATTGGCAAATAGTTATTGCAGCTTACCAAATGCAAGCTCAAATGCTAATTATTCAAAAAGAGTATGAACAAGCAATAGAATTGTTAGAAAAAGCCAATGCAATTGCGGTTGATAAAAAGAGTTTAGAAGATGAATATCAACTCCATAAACATCTTTCGGAAGCTTATGGCGGATTAAAACAGTACGAAAAGGCATATACTTGTTTAAGTAAGTTTGAACAATTAAAAGAGGAGTTGTTGAGCGATAACAATGCTCAAAAGTTAAAGAAGATTGAATTTGAGTTTCAATTTAAAAACATAAAAAGCGAAGCAGAAGAAACAAAGGAGAAGAATAAATTGTTGACTCGTGCTTTTAATCAAATTGAAACGCAGCGAAACGAAATAGAATCGAAAAACCAGTCGATTACTGATAGTATTGTTTATGCAAAACGGATACAGAACGCTATTTTACCTTCTGAAGAACAGATAGAAGATTTATTAGAAGATGCATTTGTTTTTTACCACCCTAAAGATATTGTAAGTGGAGATTTTTATTGGATAGATAGCGTAGGGGATGAAGTTCTTTTTTCTGTAATTGACTGTACAGGACATGGAGTTCCTGGAGCCTTTTTAAGTTTAATTGCGCACAATGCACTCAATAAGGTTATTATAGAGAATGGAGTAACACAGCCCAAAACCATTCTTGAAGAAGTAAATAAATTGGTGTTACAATCTTTTGGAAATACTGAAGATTCTATACGTGATGGTATGGATATGGGAATTTGTAGTTGGAACAAAAAAACAAATACCTTACAGTACGCAGGAGCTTGTCATTCTTTATTTATACATGATGGAGTAGAGTTAACTGAAGTAAAAGGAAACAGAGAATCTATAGGAGCTTCATTTTTGGATAAGGCACCAAAATTTACCAACCATGTTGTTGAGGTAAAGCCAAACACTACTTTTTATCTTTCTTCAGATGGTTTCCCAGATCAGTTTGGAGGAGAAAAAGGAAAGAAATTAAAATGGAAAGGC
>JAQXDJ010000377.1 GCA_029251425.1 Vicingaceae bacterium | reverse complement strand
GATAGTTAATGTGTTGTTGAATCTCTTCTACACTATTCCATGTAAGTTTCTCTTGAGCATTTGAGGTGCTAGAGAACAGCGTAATAAATATGGTTGAGAATAAAAAAAACCGCATAATTTGGTTCAAATATACAGCAATTTGAACTAAAACCTTAGAGTGTTTTTTATTTAGCTGAAGTGAATGGAATTCTAGGTTATTATTTATTTTTATGACTCATTACAGAAAAAATAGTAGTTCTTATTTTAGGTAGTTACGATTGTATACTATTTGGGTAATCTAGTGTTTTATTTCATTTTCAATATCCGTTTAACTTTTTGCGTTGTTTCGTTAACTACTTTTATAAAGTATGTGCCAGAAGGGATTTCATTAAGTGTTATTGCTATGCTTTGCCCTTCAACAATATGTGTATACACTTTCCTGCCTAAATAATCAACAATTTCTATCTTAGTAGGGTAGGTAATAGTTTCTGAAAGCTGTATGATTAAATTATTCTTAAAAGGGTTTGGATAGATATTAACATCGTATAAGTTCTCACAATTAATTGTTCTTGTTCCGTGGTATTTAGAGTTGCCATTAAAATCGGTTTGCTTTAATCGATAGTAACTTTCGCTACTATTTGAATTATTATCTGACCACAGATAGTTAGTAGTTGTTTCGCTATTCCCATTCCCGTTTACAGTTGCTATTTCTTCAAAATTAATAGCATCAACACTTTTTTCTATGGTAAAGTAATCGTTGTTAATCTCTGATGCTGTTGCCCAATTAAGCTGTAAATAGCCATCGTTACATTTTGCATTAAAGCTTATTAATTCAATTGGTAGAATAGTGCAATCACTTTCAAAAGCCCCTATGTCAGATATATTTGCTCCTGACAACACGTTAAATCTCGCGAACCCTCTTTGGTCAATTGCTGGAGCTGCCGCATCCAGACCTGCATCTATAGCAGGGCTTGGAGTGTTGCAATCTGATATAGCATGAGTTAAGGCTGACCCACCATTCATTGCTAAAGCCGTTAAAATAGGGTCTGCACCAATTACATTTCCAGTAGTTGTACCTCCTATAACAGCCGTTCCTCCATTATATATTAAATTGTAACCTATTGTCGAAGTAAAAGTCCCCCATGTGTCTTCATAAGTAGTATCTATAGCAATATAGGCTCCAGTTAAGTAGCTAATATTGTTATTAGCAAGTAAGGTATTATTGATGTTAACTGTTCCAGATCGATTAAAAATTCCACCACCTAACCCAGAACCTATTAATCCACGGCCAGCCCATCCTCCAAGAGCAGTTCTTCCGTTTCCTCCTAATGCTTCATTAAAGGCTATAGTTACATTTGTTGTGGTTACATCTCCCCCATTATTAAAGATTCCTCCGCCAAATCCAGCGCCTGCTCCTCCACCTCCTGCAGAAGAACAGCATGCATTATTTCCAGAGCCTCCACCAAAACCACTTATTCCTACTGGGTTTGCACTTGAACCACCTGAAGTTTTGGCTCCTACTGCTCCACCACCAGCACCATAACCGCCATTTCCTCCAGAACCACCACCAGCACTTCTTCCACCACCACCACCACCACCAGAATAATCACCTGTTGCGTTTCCGCCAGCACCACCTCCGCCAGCACCACCTCCGCCAGGTAATAGCCCTCCTCCCGAGGATCCTGGGGGGTCCCATACGCCATTATTTGAGGATCCTCTTGAGCCTCTTCCTCCCATGGCTTGATTGCCAGATATAGTTGAATTAGTAATTGTTAATATTGCCCCATTCTCATTATATATTCCACCACCAAAACCAGGAGTGGAGCCACCGCCACCGCCACCATCAACCGCTCCAGGCCCTTCGGAGCCAATTGCTGTATTTGCCCTTATGGTTATCTTGGTTAAGTTGGTAGTTCCAAGGTTGGCAATACCTCCACCGAAACCACCAAATTCGGTAATTGTTCCGTTAACCAAAGTTGCAGAATTTGAATATAATTCACCAGAAGTATATGTTAATGTCCCTTCATTTAGTATTCCACCACCAAAACCTCTATCAAGTATACCTCCAGTAATAGAAAATTCAGACCCAATTAATGTTGCACCTATGGCAATGTGTATAGCTCTATCTAAACCTCCTGCATCTATTATTGTTGTTTGTGCAGACATACCATTTATTGTCAGCGTACAGGTGATGTCTAAATCGCCAGAAGCTCCTACATTTTCATTAGCTCCTGCAATATTTAGAGTGTATATTGCTGCTGAAAGAGTTATAGTGTGAGCTCCGCCCATAGCATTACTTTCTTGTATTGCCGCTCTTAAAGTGCAATTGCCAAAAACGTCAGCACAAACTCCATCTCCAATGTTGTTGTCAACAACATCAGCAGTTGAATTAACAGTGAAGTTTTGCGCCATTGAAGTAATAGCAATTAGCAAGCATACTTTTATGAGAATTAGTTGAGTAAAACATTTCATAATTTTTGAATTATTAGTTAGACTAAATTAGTTCAATCTAGTTGCAAAGGTCTCACGGATTTCAGGAAAAAGCTAGTTTTCAAGGTGGACAAAAGGGGGACAGAGACTTATTTAAAAGCTGTTAAGGAAGGTTGTAATATTTTGAGATGGTTCTATAGATAGCTTTTTACGAATCCTATAGCGAGCTTTTTTTATAGCTTCAGGTGTTACATTTCTAATGATTGCAATGTCTTTTGAAGACAAATTCAATGTGAAAAGTCCACACATTTGTATTTCGTTAGTTGTTAATAGGGGAAACTTTTCAGAAAGTTTTAAAAAGAATGACAGGTTTACCTTATCAATATTTTCTTGTAATAAGGCCATGCTTTTATCTACTTCTTTATAACTATTAAACTCCCTTATTAATAAAGTTAAATTGTCATTTAGTTTTTCAGGTGATTCTTGCTGAATACCTTTTAATTTATTTTGTATGTCGTCAATAAACTTCCTTTTATAGGAAAGGTTTGTAACCACATTGTTTAAATCTTTCTTTTTAGTAGTTAGTTCTTTTTTAAATAGCTCATTTCTCAATTCATTTATCGCTTTATTTTTCTTTTGTCTATTTTTGAAATAAACAAATAAGATTAAAATCAAAATCAAAGATAGGATAGAGGTCACAATGAAAATCTGTGTTTTAAATTTTTGCACTTTCTGTATGCTCTTCGTTAGCTTCAATTCTTTATTAATTAAATCGACCTTATTCTTGGCTAACACTAAATCTTTTTCTATCAGTTTAACTTTTGATCTAGAAAGTTGTTCAGTTAATTCTTTATTTGGTTTTTGTTTCGCTACTCTAATATCATTTAATTGGATGTACTTCTCTAAATAAAAAGATGAACAGACGAAATCATTCAATTCTCTACAGACTTTAGCCATTAGTTTAAAAGCTCTTAAGCGCGTTTTTTCTCTCTGAATATTTTGACCAATAAGTTCACTTAGAATACTTTTGGCTTTATTATATTTACCTAATTGGTAATAACATTCTGCCTGACCTACCATTGCGCTATTATAAGATTCTGGAATTCCCACTCTGGTTAGCTCTGCATCAACTTTAAACATTGCCAATGATTTTTTAAATTCTCCTTTACCAAAATACAGTTGTCCTAAATTACCAGTTGCTATACCATAAACAGGAGCATAATCTTCTTCAACATTCTCATAATTAAGAACTTTCTTATAATAAATTTCAGCCGAATCTAACTGTTTATTCAAATAATATGTATAACCAATGTTGTTGTAGTTTTTTACCAGCAAATGTTTGTTCAATTTAGGTGAAGACAAAAGCTGATTTACTCCTTGTTTCATATAGTGAATAGAAGAATCATATTGTTCTGCAGCATTAAAATAACTCATCATATGGAAATAGTTTACCTTTCGATTCCCATTGATCCTTGTGGCTAATTCGATGTACTTTTTTGCATATTCAATAGCACTTTCAAAATCCCCAATACGTTTTAAGCTTGCTGCTAGATTATGGTTTACTCTAACACTATCATTTAGGCTTAATTCTAAATCTGATGATACAATATTTAGTAATTGCTTTAAAAAATCTTCATGGCGACCTTCTTTTCTAGCCCTAAAAGCCTCCTCAACTAGTTCATTATTGGTCTCCTCAACTGATTTAAGGTAATTAACTTGACTACGAACAAAAGTTGTTAAAAAAAGTAGTGAAATTGTAATGTAAAGTTGTAAATGGCCCATAGTTGTCACCCCAAATATACATCAAATTTGAGTTTTATGAATGCGATTGAAAACTAAGGCTAAAAAAGATCAGGATCCTTAGTTGCTTCTTCATAACCTTTATCAATTAATAAAGTATCACTTTCAGCGGCTTCTACAGCAAGAGTGTCACAGCGCTCATTGTATATATTTCCTGCATGCCCTTTTACCCAGTTAAACTTAACCTTATGTTTAGGATAAATGAGTAAGAAGCGTTTCCAGAGGTCGATATTTTTCTTGCCTTTAAAACCTTTTTTTTGCCAACCAAAAACCCATCCTTTTTCTACAGAATCGACTACATATTTAGAATCTGAAAAAATTTGAACATCAGCTGCCTTTTTTATGGTCTCTAAGGCAACAATGACACTTAAGAGTTCCATTCGGTTATTGGTGGTTAAACGAAAGCCTTCAGCAAGTTCTTTTTTGTGATTACCACTCATCATAACAACTCCATATCCTCCATTGCCAGGATTACCTTTTGCAGCACCATCTGTGTAAATTGTAATTTTTGCCATTGATTATTTTACGAAAAACATATCATCAAAAGGAGAATTAATTGGAGCGCCCATATTTACAGGTATTCCCCACATCGCTTTTTCATCATCCCAATCAGATTTATAAATATCATACCCACCCATACTACCATGTTTTGTAGAACAAAAGTATAATGTAAGTCCATCAGGAGTAACATACGGGAAGTTTTCATCTCCTTCTGTATTAATTGTTCCTCCTAAATTAATAGGTTCTGACCAACCACTAGGTAATTTTCTTCTTAAGAAAATATCTTTATTATCTCCATCTCCATAACTAGAATAGTGAATACGAGTTTTCTTTTTATTTAAATGCATAACTGGGCGAAAACTATTCTTTTTATCTTTACTTGAAGTCATGTCTTCAGGAGCTAATAAAAATTTTGATTTT
>JAQXDJ010000362.1 GCA_029251425.1 Vicingaceae bacterium | reverse complement strand
AAATATTCTACTGCATTATTAGGAAAAAACTGTTTGAACTCTCCGTATAACTGAGCGGCTAGTGTTTTGTTGTGACTTAATATAAGAGTAGGACGCTGTACCTTTTCAATTACATTAGCTACGGTAAAAGTTTTACCAGAACCAGTAACTCCTAATAAAGTTTGAGCTTTAACATCGTTATTCAATCCTTCAACTAATTGCTTAATAGCTTCTGGTTGATCACCAGTGGGTTTAAAATTGGATACAATGTTGAATGCCATGCTGTAAAGTTACTTTTTGTAATATACTTAGACTCAAAAAAGCTCGTTTAAACTACCTTCGTCCTTTTTCAATAGCATCTAACCAGCTGTCTCTTTCTTTTTTGTCAATTGTAAGCTTGTAATCATTCCCTTCAATATCAGTAATAACTAGTCGTTTAGAAAAACCAAATCGTTTTAAACTTGGTGTTACTTCAATAAGCGGTAAATCAAAAATGGTTTCATTTGGTAGATCGTTATAACCCATTTTTTCTTCTATTTTATCTCTAACTATATTTCCAACAGCACCATGGTTCATTTGCATTCTATCTTGCACTCCAGAATAACTAATACGTTTGTCAGTCATTATCAAGTCGCCTTTTAATACCACGGTTGCTGATTTAAAATACATTGCTTCCGATTTTTTTACTATTTGATCTTCCATTTTAGTTAATTATTATTGATGTATTTACTGATTATATTTTCAATCTTACTTAAAGATTGTTAAACGAATTTACTGTTTTTATTAAAAAAGTCAGGTAGGAAAAGCTTAATCTTTTGCTGAAAACCTCTCTAAAATTAGAATCAGACCTAGTCCAACAATTGCGATAACTATTGATAAGATAATATTGGCTTCACCTATAAAATCTGCTGGTAATACATTTTCTTGGATAAAAGGAACAACTTCTCCGTGTGAGTTTGTTCTGTTAGAAATGGTAAGTTTCCAGGGCCAAATTTTGTTTAATGAGCCTACTAAAAAACCAGTTAAAATTGCAATGGTTAGATCATGGTACTTTTTAAACATCCAGCTTAATAACCTGGAGAATGAAAGAAACCCAACAATACAGCCTGCGCCAAATACAGCTATAATAGTCAGTTTTAAATCTTTAATAGAGGTTAATATTAATTGGTAAGATCCTAGCAGTAATAGAATAAAACTTCCTGAAATACCCGGTAAAATCATAGCGCAAATTGCTATAGCTCCCGAAAGGAAAACATACCATAAAGCGTCTGGATTTTCCATTGGAGGTAGTAGAGTGATGTAAAAAGCTACTGAGGTTCCAATTAGTAAACCAACAATTTTAGAGAAATTCCATTTTGCTATTTTTTTTCCAACTAAATATATGCTTGCTATAATAAGTCCAAAAAAGAATGACCAAAGCAGTACTGCTTGGTTAGCCATTAAATACGTAATTAATTTAGCTAATGAAGCAATGCTAATACCTATTCCTAAAAATAGTGCAATAATAAAATTTCCATTAATGTGTTGCCAAAATCCTTTTAAACCTTCGGTTTTTAGTTTTTTTAAAGCATCTAAATTTACAGCATTAATGGTGTTTAAAAGCTCCTCATAAATTCCTGTAATAAAAGCTATTGTTCCACCAGAAACTCCAGGAACAACATCTGCTGCTCCCATTGCAATACCTTTTAAAGAAAGGATGAGGTAGTCTTTTAAAGTTCTCATTAATTACTCTAATTCTTGGTATTCTTTTACACCACCTGATACAGAATAGAAGTCGTCTAGCTGTAACTTTCTCTTTAGAGTGTGTATAATTGCTGCAGAACGCTTCCCTGAATTGCAAATGAAAATAACAGCTTTATCTTTATCAATTTTATCTAACGAACTAAAAATATTATCCATAGGAATATTAAGTCCTCCAAGATTATAATCTTCAAACTCGTAATCTTCACGAATGTCAATTAATTGAAAAACATCCTTGTTCTCTAGTTTTTCTTTTAATTCTTGTGGGGTAATCGTATTCATCTTCTTCTTAGTTTATTTAAATTTTGTAACCATAGCTTCTGGTAGATAATCAAAGAAAGTATCCCCTCTTAATCCTAAGCGTAAACATTCCAAAGGAATTACTTCGTTAAAAGAAATGTTTCCAAGGTTTACATTTGCTCCGAATTGTTTGATAAACCAAACTTGTTGTGCTTTTTTAGGGGCTTCCCAAAGAATATCTTCAGGTTTAATTTTAGCAATAATTCTGTTTACTAAAGAAACATGAGCAGTTCCGTTTGGTCTGTAAATTCCAACATTACCACTTTCTCTAGCTTCTGCAATTACTTTCCATGATCCTGCTGAAAGTTCAGTTTCCATCATAGAAATCCATTTGTTTGGGCTAATAAAAATTCCTTCTTCTTTAGAACCAACTTCAGAAAGTACTCTAAAATCTTTAGCTAAGTTAGAAATGTATTCACATTTTTGATCTTGAGGTAACTCTATTGATCCATCAGAAACTTCGCATGTTTCCATACCAAACTTATCTAATAATCTTTTATAATCATCAAACATTCCTCTAGCAATGAATGCTTCAAATAGTGTTCCTCCAAAGTATGTTTTAATACCTGCAGCTTTATATAAATCTAACTTTTTTTGTAAATCTTTTGTAACATAAGACGTTCCGAAACCAAACTTTACTAAATCTGTTAAGTGTGCTGATGCATCAACAAAATTTTCAGCTTCTCTCCAGCTTAAACCTTTGTCCATCATCATTGTCAGTCCATTCTCTCTGGGTGCATTATCCCGACTTGGGATGTGCGGTAATTCAAAATTCATTTTTCTTCTTTAAAATTATCTATCAAATCTACAATTTTCGGAAATTTTATCGCTTCAGGATAAAACTCTATTAATGCAGAAACATTTTCTTTATCATTTGTTAGTAAAATAATCAAGCTTTGTACGGCTTCATCAATTTTACCTTCCATCAGCAAATATGCGACTAATCTTGCATATAACAAATAGTTTTTTGGTTGTTTTTCTAATCCTTCGTAAAGGGTAATAATACCTTTTTCAAGATTTTCAGCGTCTCTAATTAATTCTGCTTTATCTATCCAAATATCTTCATTCTCTTCATCGTATTCAATTACCTTGTTGTAAGATGTTAGGGCTTCTTCATGTAGCCCTGTTTTTGCTAAGATGTCGCCATAAATGTACCAATATTCAGAGTTGTTATTTTCTAGCTCTAGAGCTTTTTTTATATAAAATACTGCAGATTGGCTTTTGTCTTGTGCTTCATTTAAAACAGCCATTCCTGCCCAAGCATCAGCATGAAAAGGATCTAGTTTTGTGGCTTTGTAATAATTAGTAACCGCTAATTCAGTGTTGTCTAATTTCTCATAACATTCGCCAATGTAATAGTATGTGTTAGCATCGGGCTCTTCGTAAGCAAAAGTTTCTTTGTAAGTGTCAATTGCTTTTTGATACTCTTCAAGAAGTGCTAGAGAATTGGCTTTGTTAAAATATGCAGAAGCAAACTCTTCTTTAATCGCTATTGTAAAATCATAAGCATCAATTGCTTTTTCGTATAAACTAGCTCTATTGTATGCCGCACCTAAATTGTACCAAGCAGAATAACTATAAGGATGGTCATTTAAAAAGGTTTTAAAAAAATCAATACTACTTTCTGTGTCATTTTTAAGGTTGTAACAGAAAGCTAACTCGTATATAACTGTTTCGTTTTTAGGGTTTTCAGTTAATAGTTTTTTTAGAATGTCAATTGCCTTATCAAATTCACTTAAATTTTCGTATTCAAAAGCGATACTAATTCTAATGTTTGTTTTTTCTGACTTTTCACCAATTAACTTTAATGCTTTATAGAAGTTCTCTATTGCTTTATTGTGTTGTCTTAGTTGGCTATGAATGCTTGCTTTTATAGAATAAATTTCAGCATTAAAAGGTTCTAACAATTCTAAAGAATTAAGAATAGCTAAAGCTTTGTTAGGTTTGTGGATGGCGGATAAAAACTGTGCTTTTTTTAATTTTAATGTAGAAGAAGTTGGGTGTTGTAATAAAGAAAAGTCAATTGCTTTCTTTGCTTTTTCGGTATCACTTTTGTCTAAATAATGATCCACTAAAACTTCAAACTCCTCAACATCAAAAAAGTACGATTGATTTGCTTTTAGCATTTCTTCAAACCGATCTAAAGATGCGGTGTAATCGTTTTCATCACTATATGAATCAAAATTTTCTTTCATTTATACAAGTAAATATAGCTCTTATTATCGTTGAAAAAACCTATTTTATTACATTATTATTAACATTTATTTGGACTGTAAATAAAATGTGTTTTACTGTTAATAATAAAACAATCAATCTTTAATAATAGCTATTCATTTGCTAAATTTGTTATGCAAAAATAAAATGGAAATATGACATTAATAAAATCAATATCAGGAATTAGAGGAACAATTGGAGGGAAGCCAAATGAAGGACTTTCACCAGTTGATGTGGTTAGATTTACATCAGCTTATGGAACTTGGCTTAAAGGGTATTCAAAAAATACAGGTAAATTAAAAGTAGTTATTGGTAGGGATGCAAGAATATCAGGTGAAATGGTAACTAATTTAGTAACCGGAACTTTACAAGGTTTAGGAATAGATGTTGTTGATTTAGGGTTGAGTACAACACCAACAGTTGAGGTTGCTGTACCAATGGAAAGTGCTGATGGAGGAATTATTTTAACTGCGAGTCATAATCCAAAACAATGGAATGCACTTAAGTTATTAAACGAAAAAGGAGAATTTATTTCTGCTCAGGATGGAGCAGATTTATTAGCAATTGCAGAAGAGAATGCTTTTAATTATGCTGATGTAGATAATTTAGGGATTTGCACTAAAGATGATTCTTATTTGGGTAAGCATATTCAGTCTATTTTAGATATGGATTTGGTAAATGTGGAAGCTATAAAAATTAAAAACTATAAAGTAGCTATTGATTGTGTTAACTCTACTGGTGGAATATTTTTACCAGCTTTGTTAAAAGCCTTAGGTGTTACTAATATTATTGAACTATATTGTGAACCAAATGGTCAGTTTCCTCACAATCCAGAACCATTACCTGAAAATTTAACAGAAATATCTAAACAAATAAAAGAACAAGGTGCTGATGTTGGTTTTGTTGTAGATCCGGATGTAGATCGATTATGTATGGTTTGCGAAAATGGAGATATGTTTGGAGAAGAATATACTTTGGTAGCTATTGCAGATTACGTTTTAAAGCACACACCAGGAAATACAGTTTCTAATTTATCTTCAACAAGAGCATTAAGAGATGTTACAGAGAAAAATGGAGGTGAATATTTTGCTTCGGCAGTAGGGGAAGTAAATGTGGTAAATATGATGAAAGCTAAAAATGCAGTAATTGGTGGAGAAGGAAATGGGGGGGTTATTTATCCAGGCTCACATTATGGTAGAGATTCTTTAGTTGGTATTGCGTTGTTTTTATCTCATTTTGCAACTTCAGGGTTGGATTCTTGTGTTGAATTAAGAGCAACTTATCCAGACTATTATATTTCTAAAAATAAGATACAATTAACACCAGAAATTGATGTAGATGATATATTGGTAAGAATGGCTACTAAGTATGCTAATGAAGATGTTAATGATATTGATGGTGTTAAAATTAATTTTGCTGAAGAGTGGGTTCATTTACGTAAATCAAATACGGAGCCTATTATTAGAATTTACTCTGAAAGTAAATCGATGGAAGCTGCTGATAATTTAGCGCAACAGATAATTACTGATATAAAAGGGTTTATTTAGTTAAAATAGGAATCCTACAATATTATTACTTAAGAATACATTATTAGAATAA
>JAQXDJ010000125.1 GCA_029251425.1 Vicingaceae bacterium | reverse complement strand
GTTTTAATCTTTTAATAATATTTTGATTTATGCATGTAAGTTTTTGGGAGCAACAATCGTTTTATAATAACATAGATTATGCCATAATTGGTAGTGGTATAGTTGGTTTGTCGGCCGCTATAGAGTTGCGATTAAAATATCCTAATGCTAAAGTTGTTGTGTTTGAAAAAGGTTTTTTACCAAGTGGTGCGAGCACAAAAAATGCAGGGTTTGCTTGTTTTGGATCTCCAACAGAAACTTTAGATGATTTATCTATAATGTCTGAAAGTGAGGTTTTTAATATTGTTAAAAAAAGATGGAAGGGTTTGCTTAATTTAAGAAAGTTGTTAGGTGAAGAGCGTTTAGGTTTTGAGCAATTAGGAAGTTGTGAATTGTTTAGAAAAGAAGATGAAGAAATCTATCAAAATACAATTGAACAGCTTGATTATTTAAACAGTTTTTTAAAACCAATTTTCAAAGAGGATGTTTTTGTTTGTAAAGATGAATTAATCTCAGAATTTGGATTTGAAAATATTTCATACATCATTTATAACAAGTTTGAAGGGCAAATTGACACTGGAAAAACCATGAAAAACCTCTTGAAATTAGCTCAAGAGAAAGGAGTTGAGATTATTAATGGGGTTAATGTGAAATCAATTAACCAAAAGGATGAAAAGGTAGTACTTGAGTTAGAGAATTTTCAAATAGCAGCAAACAATGTTATTATTGCCACCAATGGTTTTGCGAAACAAATCTTACCAGAAATTGATGTAGAACCAGCTAGAGCACAAGTTCTAATTACCAAGCCAATAGAAGACTTAAAGTTAAAAGGAACGTTTCATTACGAGCAAGGTTATTATTATTTTAGGAATGTTGGGAATAGAGTGTTGTTTGGAGGCGGAAGAAATTTAGCTTTTCAAGAAGAAAATACTAATGAGTTTCAATTAACTCCAATCATTCAAAATAAGCTAGAGCAAATCTTAAAAGACGTTATTCTTCCATCTCAAAAAGAAATTGAAATAGATATGCGTTGGGCAGGGATAATGGGGGTTGGAAACAAAAAAACAACTATTGTAAAGCAGATAGATAACAATATTTATTGTGCCGTTAGAATGGGAGGAATGGGGGTTGCTATAGGTTCTTTAATAGGAAAAGAAGTAGTAGAATTATTAGATCAAAAAGTTTAAATGAATATAACAGCACAAATAAGCAAAGAGTTAAACATCTCTTTAAAATCGGTAGAAAAGGTATTTGAATTGTTTCATGAAGGAGGAACTGTTCCTTTTGTTGCGAGATATAGAAAGGAAGCAACAGGCAACTTAGATGAAGTTCAATTAATTCAAATTAAAGATAGACAAGCTTATTGGGGAGGATTCTTAAAACGTAAAGAGAGCATTTTGCAAGCAATTGATTCTCAAGGGAAATTAACGTCAGAATTAAAAACAAAATTGAAAGCTGTTATGGTGTTAACAGAGTTGGAGGATTTGTATTTGCCTTATAAGCAAAAGCGTAAATCTAAAGGAGAAAAGGCTATTGAACAAGGGTTGAAACCACTCGCTATTTTCATGCAAAAAAGTAGAAGTAATAGTGCTATTGAAGATAAAGCTTATTCTTTTGTAAAAGGAGAAATTGAAGATGAAAAACAAGCTTTAGTTGGCGCTATTAATATTTTAGCAGAGTGGATTGCTGAAGATAAATGGGTGAGAGATCAGTTGAGAAATCAATTTGAGCGTTTTAGTGTAGCGAGTTCAAAAGTAAAAAGAGGTAAGAAAGAAGAGGGTGAAAAGTATAAAGATTATTTCGATTTTTCTGAAAAGGTAAGTAGAATGGCTTCTCATAGAATTTTAGCACTTTTTAGAGCTGAAAAAGAAGGTTTTTTAAATTTTAGTATTGATGTAGATGAGGAAAAAGCAATTCAAAACATTCAATATAAAATTAAGAATAGATATGAGAACAATCGCTTTAACAATAATGCTATTGAAGAATCATACAAAAGAATTCTACAACCCAATTTTGAGTCTGAAGTAAAAAAAGCCTTAAAAGAGAAAGCAGATGTAGATTCTATTGGAGTATTTGCAGAGAACTTAAAACAGTTGTTGTTACAATCTCCATTAGGAGCGAAAAATATAATAGCAATTGACCCTGGGTTTAGAACAGGTTGTAAAGTAGCTGTTTTAAATAGAAATGGTGATTTTACTGAGAACACTACTATTTATCCTCATCCACCACAAAACAAGTTAGCAGAAACAAAGAAAACATTGGAGCATTTAACCCAAAAACATCAAATTGAAGCCATTGCTATTGGTAATGGAACTGCAGGTTTGGAAACTGAAAAATTATGTAGGGGTTTGTTTAAAGGAATTGATATTCAAGTGTTTTCTGTAAACGAAGCAGGGGCGAGTATTTATTCTGCATCAGAAATTGCACGAGATGAATTTCCTGATATAGATTTAACGGTTAGAGGTGCTATTTCAATAGGAAGAAGATTAATAGATCCTTTGGCGGAGTTGGTAAAGATCGATGCAAAATCAATTGGGGTTGGGCAATATCAACACGATGTAAATCAGCCTTTATTAAAACAAAAATTAGATGAAGTTGTCGCTTCATGTGTAAACCATGTTGGGGTAGAATTAAATACTGCATCTTACCCAATATTAGCACACGTAAGTGGTTTAGGAACTACTTTAGCAAAGAATATTGTTGCTTATCGTGATGAGAATGGAAACTTTACGGAGCGTAAACAGTTGCTCAAAGTTCCAAAAATGGGAAAGAAAACTTATGAGCAAGCTGCAGGTTTTTTAAGGATTGAAAAAGGATCTAATCCTTTAGATAACACGATAATCCATCCTGAAACTTACAAATTAGTTGCTGAGTTATTAAAACTTAATAATTCTAAAATTAATGATGTAATTGGGAAACAAGTAATAAATGAAGAAGCCGTAAAAACGCTAAAAGAAAAGTATGATAATTACACAATAGACTTTATTGTGAAAGAGTTACAAAAGCCAACGATAGATCCTCGTGAAGCATTAGAGGAGGTTACTTTTAACAGTGTTGATTCTATTGCAGATTTAAGAGAGGGAATGGAGTTAACAGGCACAATTAATAATATTACCAATTTTGGTGCTTTTGTAAATATTGGGATTAAAGAGTCTGGTTTGGTGCATATTTCAGAAATATCAAACACATTTGTTACTAATATTCAAGAGGTGGTAAAATTAAACCAGCAGGTTAATGTTAGGGTGTTGTCAGTTGATTTGGCAAGAAAAAGAGTACAATTGAGTATGAAGAACTAATAAGATGGATCAGTTTAACTTTACTACCTTTGCACTTTAATTTACGACACACAATATGGAATTTGGAAAACTTGCATTAAATGATGCTATTTTAAAAGGCTTAGCAGCCGAAAAATATACTGCTCCAACACCAGTGCAAGAACAAACAATTCCCATTGTTTTAGACAGAAAAGATGTAGTCGTTTCAGCTCAAACCGGTACTGGTAAAACAGCTGCTTTTGCATTACCTATTCTTCAAATCTTATTTCAAAGTCAAGATACAGTTAAAAGAGGTAAAAATATTAAAGCTTTAATTGTGAGTCCAACCAGAGAATTGGCTGAGCAGATTAATGAAAATTTTAAAGCTTATGGACAATATACTAACTTAAGAACAGGTGTTGTTTATGGCGGGACTGCAATAGAGCCTCAAATAGACCGTTTAAACAAAGGTGTAGATATTTTAATTGCAACTCCAGGAAGACTACTGGATTTAGCCAAACAAAATTATGCAAGGTTAGGTAGGGTTGAAATTTTAGTATTAGATGAAGCTGACTTGTTATTGGATATGGGTTTTATTGATGATGTTAACAAGATTAATAAGCTGTGTTCAGAATTTAAACAAACCTTATTGTTTTCTGCTACTATGCCAATGAAAGTTAAGGCTTTAGCAAATACGGTTTTACGTAACCCTGAGAGTGTTACCGTTTCTCCGGTGGCATCTACAGCAAAAAATGTAGAACAACGTTTATTTTACGTTCCTATTGGTAAAAAAATAGAATTGTGTTTGCACTTGCTGCGTAACACTATTAAAGGGAATACTATCATTTTTAGAAGAACAAAGTTTGGTGTAGATAAATTAGAAAAAGCTTTGCTAAAAAATGGTTATAAAGTTGGGACTATACATGGTGATAAATCACAAGCAGCAAGACAAGAAGCTTTAAATAGTTTAAAGGATGGCGAGATTAATATACTTATAGCAACAGATGTTGCTGCTAGGGGTATTGATGTAGATAATTTAGATGCAGTTGTTAATTTCGATTTACCAAATGTTCCAGAATCTTATGTACATAGAATTGGGAGAACAGGGAGAGCTGGAAAAACTGGGATTGCATATTCTTTTTGTGCAGCTGAAGAAAAGCCTTATGTGATTAGCATTCAGCGATTAATTACTAAAATAATAAAAGTAGTAGATGATCACCCTTACCCTTTAGACCCTAAAGAAAAACCACAAGTACATAAAAAACAAGGGAGTAAACACAAAAAAGGCAGAAAATCAGCTGCTTCAAAAAAGAAAAAAAAGCGTTGGTACTAATTCATTTTTCACTTAACTTTTAATAATTGGTTTAATAAGTTATATTTGGATAGTGAAACAATTACTATTTATATTCCTTTTAATTCCAAGTCTTATTTTTTGCCAAAAAATTGCGGACAAAGAATTTTATTTAATTGACAGTCTTGTTTTAGAAGATTTAACAGAGAATGATCGATTAATTCTAGATAGCTCTTTAACGGTTTATTTTTCTGCTAAAAGTGATACATCTAAAATAGCAGCCTTAACTTTTATTTGCGATAATTTAGTGAATGATGTTTGGAGTGATTATCAGTTTGTTCAAAATGAATTAATCGAAGAAGCTCTTCAAAAAGATATTACTAAAAAGGAAAAATATGTAATTAAATTGGTTAAAGGTGGAGCTTTAAACAATCTTGGGCTTTATTACGAATTTCAAGAAGGAAACACTTCAAAGGCTTTAGAATATTATTTAAATGCTTTGATTCTTTTTGAAAGTCTTAAGGATAAAATGGGAGAGGCTATGATGTTAAATAGGATAGGCACTATTTATACAAGCCAAGATAATATTGAAAAAGGGTTTGAATACTATCAAAAAAGCTTAAATATATATCAAGATCTAAAAGAAGAAAAAGAAATTTCTAATCCATTAAATAATTTAGGCTCTTATTATAAGGATAAAAATGATTATCCAACAGCAATAGATTATTATCAGAAGAGCTTAGCTATTGATCTTAAAAATAGAAATAAACAAGGTGCAGCTACGCTCTATAGTAATATAGGAGGATTATATATAAATCAGAAAAAATTTTCAGAGGCATTAATTTCTTTTATCAAAGGATTAGCTATTTCTGAAGAGTTAGGAGATAGAAATACA
>JAQXDJ010000316.1 GCA_029251425.1 Vicingaceae bacterium | reverse complement strand
AAAAAACTTTGGTTCACCACCTTCGGGTATCGCAGTTATTTGATAATTATAAAAACCTAAATGCCCATTTGCTTGAATCTGTGTTCCTGTTAAAGGATTTCCACTAATAACACGAGCACCATCCTCTAAGTTTCCTTTTAAAACAGCTCCTACATTAGCACCTAATACAGTTTTAACATATTTAGGAGCAGTAATTTTAGATCCTGCAACAGCAATTGCTCTTGAAGCATCAAACTTACCTTCTTTAAAAAGTCTACCAATAGTTAAAACATCTAAAGCATTTAAAGTCCAAACAACCTCTCCCTTATTAATTGGGTCTATATGGTGCATTTGAACACCTACATTACCAGCTGGATGCGGTCCTGAAACTTTATTTATTTGAACATTTTTTGCAGTAGAAAATGCTTCATCAGCATTTGTGTTTCCTGTAATGTTTAAATGAACTTTTCCTTCAGTTAATTTTGCTAATGCATCTAATCCTGCTTGCAACACTGCTCCTTCACCGTGTGCAATAAAACCAAAATCTGGAGCTAAAGGGTTTGTATCAAAAGCAGTAACATGTATTGCTTTTGGTGCAACCATTGGGTCAGCAACAACATCAAACGGACGTTGTCTTATAAAAGGCCATACTCCACTCTTCAACATGTTGTCTAAAACTTCTTCTCTAGACATTGAACTTGGATCGCCTTGTTTAAAAGTTTCATAAGTATTAGCCCCGTCAGCTTTTACTTTAACTTCTAATATTCTTCTTTTTTCTCCTCTGTTTATTTCTGTTACCTCACCACTAATTGGAGATGTAAACAAAACCTTATCATTTTCTTTGTTGTAAAAAATTGAAGATCCAGCTTTCACTTTATCACCAACCTTTACAGACAATTTAGGTATTAACCCCGGAAAATCAGTAGGTTTTAAAACAACATCAGAAGTAGAAATAGCATCTGCATAAAGCTTTTCGGCACTGCCTTTTAGCTTAATATTTACGCCTTTACGAATTTTTACGTCTTTTGACATATTTATTTTTTTGGAATAAGAAGACAAATGTATAAAATAGAAAGCGAATTCAAAACAATTCAAAAAGAATTTATAACATTTTAGATTGGCAAAGTCATTGCACAGTTCAATATCGTAATTTTACCAACAAACAAATCGTAATATGCGTTTAATCAGTTTAAAATCATTTTTTCTTTTCCCACTAATCATAGGGACTATACATATTATGTGTAGTAGTTACATTTTCAGACAATTAGATGACGATGACTACGCTCTAGAAAACTTTATTAGATATGATGATTATACTTATGACGATAGCATAAAAACTGTTTTACTTTATAATATGCGCAACGAAATGAGTTACCCTATTATGAGTTTAAATGGTAATGAACAAATTAAGTTAAGTTTTGATGACTTAAGAAGAGAAAACAGCATTTATAATTACACTATCATCCATTGCAATGCTAACTGGGAACCTTCAAACCTTGAGAAAAGTCAATATATTGAAGGTTTTTTTGAAGATGAGTTGTTTGATTTTGACTACTCTAATAACACAG
>JAQXDJ010000314.1 GCA_029251425.1 Vicingaceae bacterium | reverse complement strand
ACCTCTAATGCAATTGTCTGAATTTCATCAGAGGTTTCAGCAGAATTAAGGTTAAAGAAAATACTAGAAACACTACTTAGTAATTGTCCGCTAAAATCTAAAGCAGCAATAGTGTTCTCAAAAGAAGGAGTTTCTGGGTTATTGACAATACTATTTACTTCTTCTTTAGCAATTTTTATTGCTTCAATAAACGCTGGTTTATAGTGCTCATTTTTAATTTTCGAAAAAGGAGCTGTATTATATGGAGTATTAAAATTTTCTAATAGTGGATTCATCTGTTGCTGTTTTTTTTGATAACAACAAATTTAAGTTTTACTGTTTAAAAAATGATGAACAGTTGAACTCAATTTTAAGCGTTTTTTTTGATTTGAATAAATGACTTTAGTAAAATGACTTTATTAGAGGTTCGTTTAATGTTTTTGTTAGTTGCTTTTCAACCCTTCGGCAAGCTCAGAATAAATTTAAGGCTTACATTAGTGTTAAACGAAGTTAGTGTTTTTTAGGGGAAAATCATGTGGCTTTTAACTATTGTTGAGCATCTGCTGCTTCAGCGTTTTCTTCTTTTTTTATTCTGCGTTTAACGTGCTTATTCTTCTGAGCATTGTAAATTATTAATTTAACTTTTTGAGTATTTTTTTTTATGGGAATTTTAAAAGAGCTTCCTGCACCTAAAAATTCATTTTTATAAAAATAATCTTCTCCTTCATCCATTTTAATCACTACTTTTTCTCCTATTGCATTAACAGATTCAATAATCATAAAAACTATTTTTTCATCAACACTTACAGAACCTGTAATCCTTTCTCCAGTTTTATTGATAAAATAAATTTCTTTAAGCTCAGGTTTGTTTTCTTTTTGAGCTTTTGTAGTTATACTTATTATAAGTATGAATAGTAATAAAGTATATTTTTTCATTTTTTTTAACTTGTTTTTGGGCCTAATTCAATAACTTCTAAATCTTTTATTTCTTTTTGATCTATAGTAAAACGTACCAATGTTTTTACTTTGTGAAAACCACTTTTACCAGCAGCACCAGGGTTAATATGAAGAAGGTTTAACTTTTTATCATACATTACTTTAAGTATATGAGAGTGTCCGGTAATAAATAAGTCAGGAGCATTAAATTCAATTCTTTTTTTTACATCTTTAGCATACCGGTTAGGATAGCCTCCAATATGTACTAACCAAACTTTAACTTCCTCGCACTTAAACTTTAACTCTTTAGGAAATACTTTTCTAATGTCTTGTCCATCAATATTTCCATAAACCCCTCTAACCGGTTTTATTTTAGTTAACTCTTTAATTACATCAATGTTTCCAACATCACCAAGGTGCCAAATTTCATCACACTCCTTAAAATATTTTTCTACTTTAGGGTCTAAGTAACCATGGGTGTCTGATATTAATCCTATTCTCATCATTGTTCCAAATATAAATATAGCTTTGATTTATTTGTTGTTTACTTGTATAAATAATTAATTTCACATCTTGTAGATAATAAAACAACAATTAAGTAGTTATATCTCAAAATTATTTAGCCATGAAAAAAATAGCACTAGCATTCTCATTAATATTAGCAACAGCATTTACAGTTAATGCTCAAGAAGAAGATAGATTAAAGCCTGTTGAAGGGAATTGGGGGTTGTCTTTAAATATTTCTGGTATTATTAACAATATAGCAGTAGAGAATAATAAAGATAGTTTAGGTCAATACAATTTAGTGGGAAGACATTATTTAAAAGATAATTTAGTTTTAAGATTAGGTTTTGGTGCTGCTTACTTGAATAACAATCAATTTAATGAAGATAGTGTTACCATTGCAAGTGGGAATAGAGCTCTCCAAACTGTTGATTCAACTACTTCAAGGTTTGATTTTAAAGTATCGGTAGGTTTCGAAAAACATTTAGGAACTACAAGAAGATTAGACCCTTATGTTGGTGCAGACTTAAGTATTATTAGAATTGGAGCTACAAACTCAACTAAAGATTTGTCTCAAACAGATGTTACAGGGACTTTAACAGAACGTACAACAATAAATCAAGATGGTGGAGCAGGATTTGGATTGGGTGCTATTGCAGGATTTAACTATTTTTTATCTAAAAATTTAAGTTTGGGAGTAGAATTTGGTTATGCTTATACATACTCTAAAAGTGGGGGAGATTTTAGTGGGAACACAAGAATTACACCTGTTAGTGGTACAGAAACTACTTCTTCAGTTTTTGGTAAAGCAAGTAATACAGAAACGTCAATTGGAGCTACGGCAACGGGAGGAATTATGCTTTCTTTCTTTTTCTAGAAAGCTACCTTAATAAAGTTAGAGAACCTGTAAAGGTTTCCGAATCCGTTTCAATAATATAGAAGTAGGTTCCTGAAGAGCAAATAGCTCCTGCAGTTGTTCTGCCATTCCATCCTTCATTTAGTTGATGAGATGTATATATTAACTCACCGTATCGGTTATATACTTTTACATTTAATTCAGTAAAGTTTCCTGTAGGTTTAAATAAATCATTTATACCATCTCCATTGGGAGAAAATACATTAGGAATAATAATAGAAGAGGTGTCAAGAGTGTCAGACATCACAGAGTTTAAATCCATTTTAAGAGAAGAATTGGTAGCTTTTATACTTAAGCTGCTAAGGCTTAAAAAAGCTAAAAGTCCAATTAAAGTGATGTGTTTCATTTTGAAATAATTCATTAGAATTAACGCAATATCTTACAAATAAGTTACAAAATCAAGCAAAATCGTATTTTCCTAACTGGTATAAATGTTTTGCATGACTCGAAATTGCACCAAATAGTGTGTTTTGATGATAAGGTATTCCAAACTCTGTAGCAGTATTTTTAACAATATCAGAAATTTTTCGATAATGAACATGACAAATATTAGGGAATAGATGATGCTCTATCTGAAAATTTAAACCTCCAACAAACCAAGATAAAGGGAGGTTGTTTTTTGCAAAATTTGCAGTTGTGTTTAATTGGTGAATAGCAAAATTGTTTTCCATCTTTCCATCTTTATCAGGTTGAGGAAATGTTGTTTCTTCAATTACATGAGCCAATTGAAAAATTACAGATATAATAAAACCACAAGTAAAATGCATGATAAGGTAAAAAACGATAGTTAACCACCATGATTGACTAGAAAATATAAGTGGTAAAACTAAAACATAAGAAATGTAAAATGTTTTTGCTGAAACTAATCTCCAAAATGCATTTTTAAAAGTAATCTGTTGTGTTTTTAATAGGTCTTTTTTACTATATCTTCTTAATTGAATAAAATCCTTTTTTAAAGACCATGATAAAGTGATTAAGCCATATAAAAACCAAGCATAAAAACGTTGAAAACGATGTACTTTGTATCGTTTAATTTTATAAGCAAAACGCATCAATGGCCCATCAATGTCTTCATCATGATGAGCAATATTTGTGTAGGTGTGATGCAATACATTGTGTTGTATTTTCCAATTAACAGAACTGCCACCAACTAAATTAATAAGGTAACCCAAATATTTGTTTACATTTTTATTTTTAGAGTAAGCACCATGGTTGGCATCATGCATTATAGAAAAACCAATTCCTGCCATTCCGAAACTCATTAGTAGCCAAAAGCTTAAAATTATCCAAGAGTTAGCTGTAAGGTTAAAAATGATAAAGAAATAAGGAACAAAGTATAGGCTTAACATAAAAATGGTTTTAATTACCATGTTAGCGTTTCCGTATTTAGATTTGTTATTTTCCTTAAAATAAGTATTTACTCTTTTTCTAAGTTCTTTAACAAAATCAGGACGATCAGCATTGTTAAATTTTATTGTTCGTGAATCCATATTGTAATTACTTTATAAGGTAATATATATACAAAATTACTATTTTTAATACTGATATAGATATGTTCAAATTATTATATCAACATATGATTTTTAGTAGTATTTTTATTTTTTAAGTTTAATTGTTGAAATGAAATTTCGCTTACTATTTTTCTTTACTATTATTATTGGAATACAATCTGTATTTTCTGAAGAGTGGAGTTCTGTGAAAGAGAATAAAAAAGGCTCAATCATTATTCATTATTACAATTCTGATAATTTTATTAGTGATGAATCTGGTCAATTGTCAGGTATTGAATATGATATACTAATAGAGTTTAAAAAATATCTATTTACAAAAGGTATTGATCTTTCTCTAACTTTTAAAAAAGCAGATAGTTTTTCAGGACTTTATGAAAAAGTGAGGTTGGCAAAAAGTGGTGAGTTTGGAGCTTGTTCATTTTCTATAACAGAGAAAAGAATGAAAGAAGTTTCTTTTTCACCTAAATATATGCCAGATATAGAAGTCTTGATAAATAGTCAAAATGTTTCTATAGCAAAAAATCAAGATGAATTTATTTCTATTTTCTCTGAGTTAACAGCATTAAATGTTCCCAATACAACTTTTGAAGAAGACTTAATTCAGCTCAAATCAGTTATTCCAAATGTTAAAATTGAGAATGTTGAAACTGCTAAAATTATAAGAGATAGAATCTTAAATGAACCTGATTTGTTTGGATACATAGAATTACCCACTTATTTGCAATTGTTCCAAAATGGATTAAGGTTTAAGAGACAAAATTTATTTAAAGTTGAGCGAAATGGATATGGTATCATTCTCCCTAAAAATAGCTCGTGGCTAGTTCCTGTTAATGATTTTTTTAATAGTGATGATTTTAAGAAAAATGTTAATCAAATTATTAAAAAACATTTAGGAAAAGGAGTAAATGATTTATTATGGAGCATTGATCAAACTGAAAATGAGAAAGGAGAACAAGAAATTTCATTATTAACAATGGAGCGTGAAGCTCAAGAAATGGAAATTGAACAACAAAATTTACAAGTTCAATTATTAATAGGAGGAGTTGCTTTAGTTTTAATTATTGCTTTCTTTTTGTTTTATGGATACCGAATAAAGAAAACAGTTAATAAATCATTGGTTGATCGAAATAATGTAATTGAAAATCAAAAAAAAGAATTAGAAAGGCTTTCCTTGGTTGCAAGTAAAACAAATAATGGTGTTCTTATTTTAGACGCAAACAATAAAATAGAATGGTTAAATAAAGCCTATGAAAATATAACAGGGTATAATTTAAATGATTTATTAGGTGAATCCCCTGGTGATATACTTATTGATGAAAAAACAGATTCACTAGTTTTAGATAAAATTAGAGATCAGATTGAAAGATCAGAAGCTTGGAATGAAAGAATTCTTGTTAAAACAAAAAAAGGTGCTGAAATATGGTTGGGGATTAATAGCACACCTGTATTTAATGAAAATAATGAAATTATAAAATACATTGAAATTATAGAAGATGTAACAGCACAAGTAAAAAGTGAGGTTGAAATTAGTCGTCTTTCTATTGTCGCAGAAAAAATGAATGAGGCAGTATTGATTACTGATGAGACAGGTAAGATTGAATATTTTAACGAAAGTTTAATTAGGAATTCTGGGTATTCTGAAGAAGAGTTTCGAAAATCATTTAGCAATAAAATGTATTTGCAAAAAATTACTAGTAGAGATGATATTCAGGAAATAATTGATGGGTTTAAAACAAATTCTCAACCATTTTTTTATGATAGCTCACATGATTTAAAAAATGGAGGATTAATGTGGACAACAGCCTCTTTATCTCCAGTATATGATAATGATGAATTGTCTAAAATTATTGTAGTTTATACAGACATAAGTGAACGTAAGTTATTTACGAATCAATTATCAGAAAAAAATAAAGAAATTACGGATAGTATAAATTATGCGAAGTTAATTCAAGAAGCAATGCTTCCTTCAGATAATGTTTTAAAGCATGTTTTTAAAGATTATTTCATATTGTTTCAGCCAAAAGATATTGTTAGCGGAGATTTTTATTGGTTTGAAAATTTAAATGATTTTTGTTTGTTGGTTCTTGCAGATTGTACAGGACATGGAGTCCCTGGTGCATTTATGAGTATGATGGGGAGTAATTTTTTATCAAATATTATTACTGATAAAGGAATAACTTCCACAAGTAAAGCATTAACTATATTAGATGAAAAAGTAAAAACTGCTTTAGAAAATGAGAAACATGCCTCTAGAGATGGAATGGATATTGTGTTTATGGCTTACAATAAAGAAACAAAAGAATTGGATTTTTCTGGGGGTAACAATTCAATATTTATTTTAAGAGATAAACAGTTTATAAAATGTAAAGGGGATCGCTTTTCTATCGGGTTTGATGGAATTGAAAATAAAGAGTTCACGGAAGAAAGAATTCAATTACTAGATGGAGATATTGTTTATACGTTTACTGATG
>JAQXDJ010000308.1 GCA_029251425.1 Vicingaceae bacterium | reverse complement strand
ATGTGTTGTATTCCAATGAAAAAACACATTCAACATCCTATATTTGGTATTATAGCCGAAGCAGCAAGTGAGCTTAAAATAGATGCTTATGCTATTGGTGGTTTTGTTAGAGACATTATTTTAGATCGTCCTTGTAAAGATATTGATGTTGTTGCAATAGGTTCTGGAATTAAATTGGCTGAATTAGTAGCTAAAAAAATTGGCAACAACACTAAAGTAACTGTATTCAAAAATTTTGGTACTGCCATGCTACTTTATAAAGATTATGAAGTTGAATTTGTTGGTGCTCGAAAAGAATCATACGATAGAGGTTCACGTAAACCAATTGTGGAAGATGGTACGTTAGAAGACGACCAAAACAGAAGAGATTTTACGATTAATGCTTTAGCTATTAGCTTAAATAAAGACTCTCTTGGAGAACTTTTAGATCCTTTTAATGGAATACAACACATAGAAGAAAAAACATTAAAAACACCTTTAAACCCTGACATCACTTATTCTGATGACCCATTAAGAATGATGCGAGCAATTCGTTTTGCAACGCAACTTAATTTTAAAATTGATGAAACATCACTTACTTCTATCACAAAAAATAAAGACAGAATAAAAATAGTATCTCAAGAACGAATTATTGATGAACTCAATAAAATAATACTTGCACCTAAACCATCTATTGGATTTAAAATATTGTTTGATACCGGTTTATTAGAAATAATATTTCCGGAACTAGACAACTTAAAAGGTGTTGAAATTGTAAATGGAAAAGGACATAAAGATAATTTTTATCACACTATTGAAGTGTTAGATAACATTTGTCCGAATACAGATGATTTATGGTTAAGATGGGCTGCAATTATGCACGATATTGCAAAACCAGCAACCAAACGATTTGAAAAAGGACACGGCTGGACTTTCCATGGGCATGAGGATAAAGGAGCTAGAATGGTTCCTAAAATCTTTAAAAATTTAAAGTTACCGCTTGACGCTAAAATGAAATACGTTCAGAAATTAGTTCGTTTACATTTAAGACCAATTGCTTTAGTAAAAGACAGTGTTAGCGACAGTGCTGTAAGAAGATTATTGTTTGATGCAGGTGAAGACATTGATGATTTAATGACTTTATGTAATGCTGATATTACTTCTAAAAACCGTGTAAAAGTAAAACGTTACAAAGAAAACTTTGCTTTAGTAAAAAACAAACTTCAAGAAATAGAAGAAAAAGATAGCGTAAGAAATTGGCAACCTCCTATTACTGGCGAAATAATAATGGAAACATTTAACATGAAACCATCTAGAGAAATAGGAACAATTAAAGATGCTATTCGTGAAGCAATTTTAGATGGAGACATTGACAACACGTATGAAGCAGCTTTTAATTTAATGCTAACTAAAGGGAAAGAACTTGGACTTTCAACAAATAAAAAATCCTAATTTTGTTATTTACAATATAAGTACATGAAAACTGATACAGCTATGAGCATTTATAAATTCAGAATTTTATTAGAATCTAAAGAAGAAATTTTTAGAGATGTTGAAATAAAAAGCACTCAGAATTTTTATGACTTACATGAAATAATTATTGCCTCTTTTGGCTTTGATAATTCTCAAATGGCTTCATTTAACTTAAGCAATGACACTTGGGAAAAAGGACAAGAAATTACCTTGTTTGATATGCAAATTGACGAAAACCAAAATGACAAGGTTTTGGTAATGTCAGACACTGTAATTAATACACAAACAAATTGTGTTGGAGATCATTTATTGTATTCTTATGATTTCTTAAACATGCAAAATTTCTTTATCGAATTAATTGAAATTATTGTAAAAGAAGACCCAAAAGCATTTTATCCTAAAGTTGTTTATACCCAAGGAGAAGCTCCAAAACCTACAACCATTGTTGACGAAATGAGTGAAGAAGAAATGGCTAACGAACTTCTAAAAGATGCTGGTTTTGAAGAAGATGGATCTGACCCTAACGATATTTTTGAAGGGTTTGATGATTTTGATGATTATCAATAATCACATTTCAACTTGCAAAATTCTAACCAACCAACCTTAGTTGTAATTACTGGTCCAACAGCAGTTGGAAAAACTGAGCTTTGTGTTAAAATTGCGCAACATTTTAATACAGAAATAATTTCTTGCGATTCGCGTCAGTTTTATAAAGAATTAGCCATTGGCACAGCCAAACCAACAGTAGAAGAAATGGATGGTGTAAAACATCATTTTATTGACTCCCACTCTATTAATGAAGATTTTAATGTAAATGATTTTGAAAAAGAAGCATTAACAATTCTTGATGAATTATTTAAAACGCACCAATTTGTAATCCTCACAGGAGGATCAGGCTTGTATATCGATATTTTATGTGATGGTTTTGATGAAGAAGTTCCTGGGAGCGACAAAGCCATAAGACTAGAAATTGAACAGCTTCATAACAAATACGGAATAGGAATTCTACAAGAAAAACTGAAACAATTAGACCCTGAATTTTATAAAGAAATAGATTTAAGTAATTATAAACGCTTAGAACGAGCAATTGAAGTTTGTTTATTGACAGGTAAAAAATACTCTGAAATACGTAAAGGAACCAAACAAGAAAGGCCATTTAACATATTAAAAATTGGTTTAGAACGAGATCGTATAGAATTGTTTGATAGAATTAACCTCCGTGTTGATATGATGATGCAAGAAGGTTTGCTCAAAGAAGCTAAAGCTGTTGTAGAATACAAAAACAAAAACGCTTTAAAAACGGTTGGTTATGCTGAGTTATTCGAATATTTTGACAACAACTGCACCCTAGAAGAGGCCACAGAAAAAATTAAAGTAAACAGCCGTAAATACGCTAAAAGACAAATTGGGTGGTTTAATAAAAATGAAGCTTACCAACAGTTTCATCCCAACAAAATTGAAGAGATTATAGAATACATCTCCTCAACTACTTTTTAGTATATTTGGATAAACATAATGTGAATAAGGTGTATAGTGCACTTTATTTGGTTGTTAGGCAACATAAAGATGAAAAAAAATAGATACTACCATTTATCATATTGTTCTGTTTGCACAAATAGAACTTCAAACTTACAAAATGGTATTATTTGCAATTTGACGAATAAACAAGCTGACTTCACTGATATCTGTCCAAACTATATCTTAGACACAAAAAAAATAGAGAAAGTAAATAGTGACATTTCCTTTAAAATTGAAAATAACCTCTGTAACGGCAGTAGCAACCTTAACCCTAACCTTGAAGATGGTTGGAAATTCTACCCATTGAAACAAAGTTCTTCTTCAAAATACAAGTCAATGAAAGATACTCATGGATTAAAAATTGGGAACAATAAATTACTAACATATATTCTATTAGGAGTGTCTACCTTCCCTTTTATTTGGTTCATTAAGGCTATAATTAATAATGAAATCGAAGCAAAAAACTTTAAAGAAATTGCAATAACCTTTTCGATTCTAACTGTCCTTCCATTATTGTTTGGTTTAAAAGAATTGTTTAACAAGAAAATATACTTTGAAACATCTGATAAGTTAATGAAATTAAATGAGCATATTATTGCATGGAATGATATATTGATAGTAGGATATTCTCAACACTTATTAAACACAGGTAACTCAGGAACAAATCTTGTACTTGGGACAAAAAGTAAAGGCTTAATTTTTACCAAAATTGATAACGTAAATATCAACCGCCAAGAAATAGCTGACATCATTTTTTTAAATCAAAACAACAATGCCTAACATCATCTATATTTCATAGGGAGTTGGTAATAATTTGAAACAGTAAAGCAATTAATAAACTCCGCCAAAACATTGTTTTGACGTTTTATTATGACAAAAAATTAAAACCCAAAGCCAAAGCTTTGGCTAATTAGTTAAACGAAAAATTGTACTTTTAAATCGCCCTACGAAAACATAAATTGGGCGTTAAAACCTAACCCCTATAATACAAACATCATCTAGTTGTTCTAACTCTCCTTTCCATTTTTCAAAAAAAGTTTTTAAAACAGGTAGCTGAGCATATCCTACTATCAATATAT
>JAQXDJ010000295.1 GCA_029251425.1 Vicingaceae bacterium | reverse complement strand
CATCAGTTATAGATATTTAGAAACACCATTAAGAAACAAGATTAAAAATCTGTAGTTTAGTAAACCTAACTAACCCAATTTATGGCTACTAAATACATTATCCTTTTTATCTATTTCGGAATACTTTTTATGATTGGCTATTTTGCCTCTAAAAAAGTAAAAGACATTAAAGATTATTATGTTGGTGGTAAAAAATTAGGTTTTTGGGCAGTAGCCTTTTCATCACGAGCAACAGGAGAATCTGCATGGCTTTTATTAGGTTTAACAGGTTTGGGAGCAATGGTTGGCGCATCTGCCTTTTGGGTAGTTTTAGGTGAAGTTTTGGGTGTTTCTATTGCTTGGTTTTTTATGGCAGAACGATTTAAAGAACTTTCCGATAAATACAATTCTATTACGATTCCTGATTACTTAGTGAGTAGGTTTAATGCTTCTGGTAACACACTTAGAATAATTGCTGCAACTGCTTTGTCCGTTTTTGTAATCATTTATGTTAGTGCACAAATAGATGCGACAGGTTCAGCCTTCGAATCCTTTTTAGGATGGAATTACTTTACTGGGGCCATTTTAGGCTTCTTTATAGTCCTCACCTACATTTTTACTGGTGGTTTTGTGGCTGTTGTTTGGTCTGATTTATTTCAAGGAATTGTAATGCTTTTAGGACTTGTGTTATTACCAATAGTTGCTTTTTATGCTATTGAACCTACAGTAACAGTGTCTCAAGATTTAGTAGCCTTAGATGAAGACTTTTTAAACATTTGGGGAGAAGGTGGTTTTAATACCCTAAACTTTTTTACTATTTTAGGTTATTGCGCCATCGGGTTAGGTTTTATGGGGTCACCTCAGCTGTTTATCCGTTTTATGTCTATTAAAGACACTAGTGAGATTAAAAAAGGAAGATGGGTTGCAATTGTATTTACCATTATTACAGATTCTTGTGCTGTACTGATTGGGATCTACGGAAGGCATCTCTTAACAGAAATTGGTCAAACTCCTGAAAGTGTTTTAGGAAATGGCGCACAAAACGTGTTGCCACTATTGGTAGAAAAAGTAATGCCTTTATCTTTAGTCGGAATTTACATTGCAGCAGTACTTTCAGCAATTATGTCAACCATAGATTCTTTATTAATTGTAGCTTCAAGCGCGATTTCAAGAGATTTTTATCAGCAAATTTTTAAGCCCAACAAAACTGAAAAACAAATGGCTACTATTTCCAGAGTTATCACACTAGCTTTAGCATTATTAGCTTTAGGTTTGGCTCTAATTATTGCCGTTAGCTCTCCTGACAGAACCATCTTTTGGTTTGCAATTTTTGGTTGGTCTGGTATTGCTGCTACCTTCTGCCCTACTATTATTCTTTCTATTTTTTGGAAAGGCTTTTCAGAAAAAGGTGCCATAGCATCAATGATTACTGGATTCTTAGCTGTCCCAATTTTTAAGTTTGGTTTTACTGCAATAGATTCTGTTGGTATGTATTTTGATAAACTGGGTGAACTCGCTCCTGCATTTTTATTAGCAGCTGTTGTTGGAATTACTACTACTTTAATTACAAATAAGAAAACAACATTCTAAAACCCTTCAAAAACGCCTAATCCAAATAGTGCAAAATCGTACTTTACAGGGTCATTGGGATCTAATATTCTCAAATTATTATCCAACTCAGCAACAGCTTTAGCATCATTTTGTTTTCTAGTTAGCAACCCCAATTTTCTGGCTACATTACCAGAATGCACATCTAAAGGGCAAGAGAGTATTTTAGAAGATATGGATTTCCACAAACCAAAATCTACCCCAGCTTTATCATTTCTTACCATCCACCTGAGGTACATATTTATTCTTTTAGCTGCGGAACCTTTAAAAGGGTCACCTACATGCTTTTGAGTTCTTGCTAGATGCTCAATAGAAAAGAAGGTGTTTTTGAATTGGTGAATTGCAGGCTGCATAGAATCCGAAGATGCATTTTTCTCAAAAACAGCTTCTAACCCATTATGATTTTGATAAATGTTTTGTAATGCTTTTATAAAATATTTAAAATCATCAGCATTAAAAGTACGGTGCACAAACCCATTTAATCTTTCTAACTGTTTCGCATCATGTTCCATCACAAATTCATAAGGAGATTCTCCCATTAACGCTACCATTCTATTGGCATTTTTAATAATCATTTTTCTGTTTCCCCAAGCAATAGTTGCAGCCAAAAAACCGGAAATTTCAACATCTTCTTTTAATGTGAATTGATGAGGAATAGAGATAGGGTCTGATTCAATAAAATTGAATTGATTGTATTGGAGAACCTTTTCATCCAAAAATGATTTTATCTCTTGGTCAATAATCATAACGTAAAATTAAAACAAACTTATAACGCTTGTTATTCGTTGATGAATCATTGCTAAAATTCGTTTATTAAAATCATTTTTATTACTGCAATAAATTGTAAACTCTAAAACGGTAAATTGTCCTATAATCATACCTTTAAGCTCCGATTTAAAAGAACTATCCTTTTTAAATGCAGCAGTGATAAACTCCGCTTGCTTTAGTTCAGACAAATTATTAAACCTACATTTTTTAGATAGTAAATAGTCACTAAAATATTTCACCAATAAATCGTTTTGCATCTTAATTATTGGGCGTAATGTTTCGTTTTGGAATTTCTCCTCAACGCTATTTGGAGTTTTTAAATCCAAGCCTTTAATTATTGGTCTTATTTCAGTTCTATTCATAATGTACTTCTCTTCCAAGTTTTATCATTATCTAAAATAAAGGAACCAATATGCTCCATTTTCCAACTTGTTGGGGGGATTAATGATAAAAAATTCTGTCCCTTTTTCTCTGAAAAATAAAGATGATATTCTTTACCTATTATGGGTTCAAAACTCATGCTCGCTTTATACAACAAGTCGTTTATTTCATATTCATTAATTAGCGCTTGATAATCTTCTTTTATCAAATCAATCTTGTTTTTAAATGTATGATTAAAGCTATTTACACTTGTATTTACCCAAGTTGAAACTCCTGTGGCTTCTATACTTGGTGCTCCAATGTTAGTACCATAGGGTAATAAATTGGCATTATAAGATTGCGTTTCTTCATCAAAAACTACATTATCTGGTCTCTCTTTTTCTTTAAACTTAGGCAGTTCTGACAAACGTGCGTAAGGCATATTTTTAAACTTAGCCACAGTAGAATATTGGTTTAAACCAGTTACACAAACATCTTTAGCTTTCTCTAAATCAAGCTGACCATCTTCCTCAACAAACTGATCAGCAATATTTATTTCTTGCACCTCTCCTATTATCAAAAGAGTTCCATTGGCTTCAATCTCAAGTTTTTCCTTAAATTTTACGCCTAACTTAATGTTACTCTCCCCAACATAAGGAGCAAAAAAGTCATCAGCATACTCTGGAGTTAAATTACACTCATCAAATTCTGAAACATCTTTTGGAAACTTAGTTGATGTATAATGAGCCTGCTTTAAAAATGATCGATGTACATGGTTAATCGTATAATAACCAGTTTCAACAATGTTATCATAAGTATTTCGTTCAACCGTTAATGGGCGCATTATAAAACCAATTAAAGGTGGTGAAGAACCAATGTGTACGATTGAATTAAAAATTGCCAAATTAGTTTGACCCATTTTACTTTTTGTACCAATTAAATGAACGCCTTTATAACCGGATATTGAATTGATAAATTTTAAGCGAAAACGCTCATCCCAATTCATTATTTCAGTTAAACCTATTTTCATTTTATTTCTAAATTATTGATTATAAACTCCATACTTCTCTTCCAAAGCTACTTTTCTAAATGCAAAAATTTGTTCCAATTTACTTTTTATAATTAACTGGTTAGCTATAGCTCCTAAAAAACCAAACGGAGGAATGTAACTCACAATGTCTTTCATTAAAATACCATTAGGAATTTCTTCAATAAAATGCTGATGGTGCCACATATTGTAAGGTCCCATGCGTTGTTCATCAATAAAAAAATGGCCTTCTTTAATATGTGTTATTTCAGTAACCCACTTGGTTTTAATATTCAATAAAGGTTTTACTTCATAACTAATTAGCATACCCTCATACATCTTTTCATTAACATTATTAGATGTAATATCAAACCCCATATATGTTGGAGTAATTTCCTTTAAATTTTTAGGAGAAGATATAAAATCCCAAACCTCAGCTTTAGTAGCATTAATTTTTTGTTCTCTTTCAAATTGAAAAAATGCCATACTAATTCAGTTTTTCAATTTGTTCTAAAATCTTATTTGCTTCAGCAGTTTTTGTATCACTAGCAGAGCGATTAACTGTTGATAAAGCATAAGCTTCTTCCAAACATTTTTTATATTCTTTCTCCAGTTTTTCTTTCTCCGTTTTTCTTTTAAATAATTTAATCATAAGGTATAATTTTATGAAAGAATATTCCCTAATCCTTCCTTATAGGTGAGCAATGCTCTTTCTCTTGCCATTTTATGTTCTACCATTGGTTGGTAATCAATTTCATTAAATTCTGGAACCCATTTTTTTATGTATTTCAATTGTTCATCAAATTTTAATGTTTGTGCATTTGGACTGAAAACTCTAAAATAAGGAGCTGCATCACAACCAGTTCCAGCTACCCATTGCCAATTGCCATTATTTGAAGATAATTCAAAATCCAACAATTTTTCTGCAAAATAAGCCTCTCCCCATCTCCAATCTATTAATAAATGTTTACAGAGGAAACTCGCAGTAATCATCCTTACTCTATTATGCATATAACCAGTTTCGTTCAACTGCCTTATACCTGCATCAACAATTGGGTAACCCGTTTTTCCATTACACCATTTTTCAAATTCTTCCTCTTTATTTCTCCATACTATTCCATTATATTTAATCTTAAAGTTTTCACTACTTACTCTAGGGAAATGGAACATAATTTGAATAAAAAACTCTCTCCAGATTAACTCACTTAGAAAAACGTTATCTGACTTTTTTAAACTTTTGACTACCTGTCTTATACTCACTGTGCCAAATCTTAAATGAGGCCCTAAAAAACTTGTGGAGTTTAAAGAAGGTACATCTCTGGTAATTTCATAATTATCAAGTTCGGAAATATTAAAAGGTTGTACTTTAATTTTAGAAGGAGAAAATCCTAAATCCTTCAGTAGTGGAAATTTATAATTTTGTATAAATAAATTCTTGAAATTGGGTTTAGG
>JAQXDJ010000070.1 GCA_029251425.1 Vicingaceae bacterium | reverse complement strand
GGTAAAGATCTAGTGGAGAAGTGTTAAAACCTGAGACAATTAATTACAGAACTTATAAACCAGAGAGAGATGGTTTATTCTGTGAAAGAATTTTTGGTCCTATTAAGGATTGGGAATGTCACTGTGGGAAATACAAAAGAATCAGATATAAAGGAATTATCTGTGATAGATGTGGTGTAGAGGTTACTGAGAAAAAAGTAAGAAGAGAAAGAATGGGACACATTTCTTTAGTTGTTCCTGTTGCTCACATCTGGTATTTTAAATCTTTACCAAACAAAATCGGTTACTTATTAGGATTACCTACTAAGAAATTAGATACTATTATTTACTACGAAAGATATGTAGTAATTAATGCTGCTGCAACTAAAAATGCAGAAGGTGAAGAGGTTCAATACTTAGATTTCTTATCAGAAGAAGAGTATTTAGACATTTTAGATGCACTTCCTCAAGACAATCAGTATTTAGACGATAATGATCCAAACAAATTTATAGCAAAAATGGGTGCTGAAGCACTTTTTGATTTGTTAAGAAGATTAGATTTAGATTCATTATCTTATGATTTAAGACACAAAGCAAATAATGAAACTTCTCAACAACGTAAAAACGAAGCATTAAAAAGACTTCAAGTTGTTGAATCTTTTAGAGATTCTCAAAGTAGAATTGAAAATAGACCAGAGTGGATGATTATTAAAGTAGTTCCGGTAATACCACCAGAATTAAGGCCTTTAGTACCACTTGATCGAGGAAGATTTGCTACATCTGATTTAAATGATTTATACAGAAGAGTAATTATTAGAAATAACCGATTAAAAAGGTTAATGGAAATTAAAGCTCCAGATGTAATTTTACGTAATGAGAAACGTATGTTACAAGAATCTGTTGATGCATTATTTGATAACTCTAGAAAATCTAGTGCTGTTAAAACTGATGCAAACAGAGCTTTAAAATCTTTATCTGATAGTTTAAAAGGTAAGTCTGGGCGTTTCCGTCAAAACTTACTTGGAAAACGTGTTGATTATTCTGCACGTTCTGTAATTGTTGTAGGACCAGATTTAAAATTACATGAATGTGGTATGCCAAAAGATATGGCTGCTGAACTATACAAGCCTTTCGTAATTAGAAAACTAATTGAAAGAGGAATTGTAAAAACAGTAAAATCTGCTAAGAAAATTGTAGATAAAAAAGATCCTATTGTTTGGGATATTTTAGAGAACATATTGAAAGGTCACCCTATCTTACTGAACAGGGCTCCTACTCTACACCGTTTAGGTATTCAAGCTTTCCAACCAAAATTAATTGAAGGAAAAGCAATTCGTTTACACCCATTAGTTTGTACTGCATTTAATGCGGATTTTGATGGGGATCAAATGGCTGTTCACTTACCATTAGGTAACGCAGCAATTTTAGAAGCTCAGTTATTAATGTTAGCTTCTCATAACATTTTGAATCCTGCAAATGGTACTCCACTTACACTTCCTTCTCAGGATATGGTACTTGGTCTTTACTATATATCAAAAGAAAGAACTTCTACAAAAGAATTAACTGTAAAAGGAGAAGGGAAAACATTCTACTCTCCTGAAGAAGTTATTATTGCAAATAATGAAGGTGCTTTAGATATCCACGCAAAAATCAAAGTAAAAACTAAAGATGTTGTAAAAGGCGAATTAGTTGAAATGATGATTGAAACTACAACAGGAAGAGTAATCTTTAACGAGATGGTTCCTGAAGAAGTAGGATATGTTAATGATATTTTAACGAAAAAAGCGTTAAGAGATATTATTGGTAACGTACTTAAAATTACAGGTACATCAAGAACTGTACAGTTCTTAGATGAAATTAAAACTGTAGGTTACAATATGGCATTCAAAGGAGGATTATCATTTAACTTAGATGATATTATGATTCCTGAGGAAAAAGTTGGTATGGTTGAAAAAGCCAATGCTGAAGTTGATGAAGTAATGAATAACTATAACATGGGATTCATCACAAACAACGAGCGTTACAACCAAATCATTGATATCTGGACACACACGAATACAAGGTTAACTAACACGTTAATGAACAACCTTAAGAACGATCAACAAGGTTTCAACTCAATTTATATGATGTTTGATTCTGGTGCGAGGGGTTCTAAAGAGCAAATTCGTCAGTTATCTGGTATGAGGGGATTAATGGCTAAGCCAAAAAAATCTGGTAGTACTGGTGGACAAGAAATTATTGAAAATCCGATTTTAGCTAACTTTAAAGAAGGTTTATCTGTATTAGAGTACTTTATTTCTACACACGGTGCACGTAAAGGACTTGCCGATACAGCATTGAAGACTGCCGATGCAGGTTATTTAACTAGAAGATTAGTTGATGTTGCTCAGGATGTTGTTATTACTGAAGAAGATTGTGGTACTTTAAGAGGATTAATTGCTACACCATTAAAGAACAATGATGAGATAATGGAACCACTTTCTGAAAGAATTTTAGGAAGAACATCTGTACATGATGTATTTGTTCCTGGAACTGAAGATTTATTAGTTGCTAATGGTGAACTAATTAATGAAGATGTTGCTCTTGCAATAGAAGAAGCTGGAATTGATGAATTAGAAATCAGATCAGTATTAACTTGTGAATTAAAGAAAGGAGTTTGTGCTAAATGTTACGGTAGAAACTTAGCTTCTGGTAGAAAAGTTCAAAAAGGTGAAGCAGTAGGAGTTATTGCTGCTCAATCGATTGGAGAACCAGGAACACAATTAACATTAAGAACGTTCCATATTGGTGGTACGGCATCTAAAATTACTGGTATTTCAGACATTGAAGCGAAATACGATGGTAAATTAGAAATAGCTGAACTAAGAACAATTACTAAGAAAGATGAAGAAGGAAACGACATCGAAGTAGTAATTGGTAGAGCTGCTGAAATGAAAATTATTGACCCTAAAACTAACGTTGTTTTAACAACTGGAAACGTACCTTACGGTTCTCATTTCCATGCGAAAAACAATGCTAAGATTAAAAAAGGAGATTTAATTTGTGATTGGGACCCTTACAATGCTGTAATTCTTACTGAGGTAGATGGTACAGTTGCTTTCGAAAACTTCGAATTAGGTGTTACTTATAAAGAAGAGTCGGATGAGCAAACTGGATTTACTGAAAAAGTAATTTCTGAAATTAAAGACAAGAAAAAGATTCCTGTATTAACTATTGTTGATGGTAAGAAAAACGTTCTTAGAACATACAACTTACCAGTAGGAGCTCATATTATTGTAAACGAAGGAGACAAAATGAAAGGTGGAGACATCTTAGTTAAGATTCCTAGAGTTTCTGGTGGAACAGCGGATATTACTGGTGGTTTACCGAGAGTAACTGAGTTGTTTGAAGCGAGAAATCCTTCTAACCCTGCAGTAGTTTCTGAAATTGATGGTATCGTTTCTTTCGGGAAAATTAAAAGAGGTAACAGAGAAGTTATTGTTGAATCAAGAACTGGAGAGGTTAAGAAATACTTAGTTAACTTATCTAAACACATCTTGGTACAAGAGAATGATTTCGTTAAAGCTGGTACTCCTTTATCAGAAGGTTCAATTACACCTAAAGATATATTAGCAATTAAAGGGCCTACAATGGTTCAAGAATATATTGTAAACGAAGTACAAGATGTATATAGATTACAAGGTGTAAAGATTAACGATAAACACTTTGAGGTTATCGTTAGACAAATGATGCGTAAAGTATATATTGAAGATCCGGGAGATACAAGACACTTAGAGAAATCTATCGTAAATAAAAGAGATTTTATGGACGAAAACGATTGGATTTATGACAAGTTAATTGTTGAAGATGCTGGTGAATCGGAAGATTTAAAAGCTGGACAAATTGTTTCTCATCGCCAGTTAAGAGATGAAAACTCTAAATTGAAGCGTATGGATAAGAAAACGGTTACAACCCGTGAAGCTATTCCTGCAACTTCAAGTCCAATACTTCAAGGTATTACAAGAGCATCACTTCAAACAGATAGTTTCATTTCTGCTGCTTCTTTCCAAGAAACAACAAAAGTGTTAAACGAAGCTGCTGTTAAAGGTAAAGTTGATCACTTAATGGGTCTTAAAGAAAACGTTATTGTTGGTAAATTAATTCCAGCAGGAACAGGATTTAGAGAGTTCCGTGATGTACTAGTTGGTTCTAAAGAAGAGTATGACCAGTTAATGGCTGCTAAAGAAGAATCAGTTATTATTGAAGAATAAATTCAATTAAAAATTGAAAAGTTGAAAGCCTAAAGAATTGTTCTTTAGGCTTTCTTTTTTTAACCGAACCATTAAATGTAAAAAAGATGAACGAAAACAACAACAAAGAAAACCAATTAAATATTGAATTAAGCGAAGAAGTTGCTGAAGGAATATATTCTAACCTAGCTATTATTAGTCACTCTCAATCTGAATTTGTTACAGACTTTATAAAAGTAATGCCAGGTATGCCTAAAGCAAAGGTTAAATCACGAATTTTAATGACTCCTGAGCACGCAAAACGTTTAATGTTAGCGCTAGAAGATAACATACAAAAGTATGAAGCTACACATGGCAGAATTAAGGATTTAGGTCCTGGACCACAAGGTGGAATACCAATGAATTTTGGAGGGCCAGCTGCTGAGGCATAATCTTTCGTTCTCTGAACGGAGCCGAAGAGAGAAAGATGAATTACAAAAACACAATATACTTTTAAAGGGAAGCTAAAAATAGCTTCCCTTTTTTTGTATTTTTATAGTTAGATGAAATATTTAAGACTAAAATTACTTTGGGATATTATTAAGGAT
>JAQXDJ010000266.1 GCA_029251425.1 Vicingaceae bacterium | reverse complement strand
GACTTCTTTTAGTCCTTCTCCAAAGAATGTCATATTCATAGTTTCGGGTAACATCCATTTAACTAAAACAAAACAAGCAATTGCAACTAATCCAATTGATGTCCAGTTTCCAATATTTAATGCTTTTTGCACGTCAGCCTCTTTAGCATCGTTAGATGATATTTTAACTAACATTGTACCTATTAAAGAAATGATAATTCCAACACCAGCAATTGCCATTGGTAAAAGAATTGGACCAATTCCTCCAAAAGCATCTTCGATTGCTCCACCCATATCTTCTATAATATAGTTACCTAATACCATAGCAGCTAATACAGTTGCAACATAAGATCCAAATAAATCTGCTCCCATTCCAGCAACATCACCAACATTATCACCAACATTATCAGCAATTGTAGCAGGGTTACGAGGATCATCCTCAGGAATTCCAGCTTCAACTTTACCAACTAAATCAGCTCCAACATCTGCAGCCTTAGTATAAATACCTCCACCAACTCTTGCAAATAATGCGATAGATTCAGCACCTAATGAAAATCCAGCTAATGTTTCTAATACCATTGTCATGTCCATAGTATTCGTCCATTCTCCACCCATAAACATCTGGAAGAATAAAATAAAGAATACCGTTAAACCTAATACAGCTAAACCTGCACCTCCTAATCCCATTACAGTACCGCCACCAAAAGAAACTTTTAATGCATCTGGTAAACTTGTCTTTGCAGCTTCTGTAGTTCTTACATTCGTTTGAGTTGCAATTTTCATTCCCATGTTTCCTGCTAAAGCAGAAAAAACAGCACCTATAATAAATGCAGGAATAATAAGGTAGTGAGTTGTAGGTACTACAAATGCAACACCAGCTAAAACAATACTTGCTCCGATAACAAACATCGTTAATAATTTATATTCAGCTTTTAAGAAAGCTAAAGCTCCCTCGTAAATGTGATCAGCAATCTCTTTCATTTTACCATCACCAGCACTTTGCTTCATTACCCATCCTTTTTTTAAGAACATGTAACCTAATCCCAAGAATGCCATTACAATTGGCATATAAATCATCATTGCTTCCATACTATATTATCTATTGTTTTTAATTTAATTTTTAGGTCGGCAAAAGTAAGTAATTAAATGAACAATGAATAATGATTGGCAATAAATTGACGTTGGTCGTAGGAATTTGGGTGTTGGGTGGTGAGTGATGGGTGATGGGTAAAGTGTTTTGGGTGTAGGAGACTAGTCCTTAAAAAGAAAAAGCCAAAATGAATAAATCATTTTGGCTTTTTCTTTTTAAGATATCTTAAACTACCTATACATTACTTGTTTAGTCGCTTTTATAACTTTCTCTACATTCGGCATGTATGCTTCAATTAGAGGTACAGAAAAACTCATCGGTACATCAGCACCTGTAACTCTAGCAACTGGAGCATCTAAATAATCAAAAGCATTTTGTTGTACTTTAAATGTTAGTTCAGTTGAGAAAGAGCCTAAAGGCCATGATTCTTCAACAAAAACCATTCGGTTTGTTTTCTTTACAGAGTTAATGATAGTATCATAATCAATAGGACGCAAACTTCTTAAATCAATTACTTCAGCGTTAATTCCATCTTTTGCTAATTCTTCAGCAGCAGCGTTAACAATTTTCATCATTTTACCAAAGCTTACAAGGGTTACATCTGTTCCTTGTTTTACAACATCAGCAACACCAATAGGAATAATGTATTCTCCTTCTGGCACTTCTCCTTTATCACCATACATTTGTTCTGATTCCATAAAAAGAACTGGATCATTATCTCTAATAGCAGCCTTTAATAAACCTTTTGCATCTTTAGGGTTTGATGGTTGTACCACTTTTAATCCAGGACAGTTTGCGTACCAGTTAGAGAAATCTTGAGAGTGCGTTGCTCCTAGTTGTCCAGCAGCACCAGTTCCACCTCTAAATACGATAGGAATGTTTAATTGACCACCAGACATGTTATACATCTTAGCAGCATTGTTTACAATTTGATCAATTGCAACTAATGAAAAATTCCAAGTCATATATTCTACTATAGGGCGCATTCCGTTCATTGCAGCACCAACTGCAATTCCAGAAAATCCGTTTTCTGCAATTGGAGTATCAATGATTCTATTATCACCAAACTCATCTAACATACCTTTACTTACTTTGTAAGCACCATTATATTCAGCAACTTCTTCTCCTAAAAGAACGATTGTATCGTCTTTTCTCATTTCCTCACACATTGCTTCGTTTAAAGCTTCTCTAAATTGAATTTCTCTCATAATATTCAGTTATTGACCGCCAAAAATATAAAATAAAAATAGTTTAAAGTAGTTTTTAATATTTAAAGCTACTTTTGAAGTGTTCATGATAAAGAATTTAGCTAAAAATATTTCCAAATCGGCAGCACAATCATTCAGTTTAGAAGGATTAGTAAAAAGGACTGATGAGCGTTTATTGCTTCCATTTTACCATTCAGTAACTGATAGAAAGCCATTACATTTAAAAAACTTATACCTACCAAGATCTATTGATCAGTTTAAAGCTGATTTGGATTTTCTACAAAAGCATTATACTTCTATTTCACTGCAGGATTTGATTGAATTTAATGGGAAAAAAGAAGGGTTGACTAATAATTATTTTCACATGACTTTTGATGATGGGTTGAGTGAGTTCTATGCTGTTGTGGCTCCAATTCTTAAAGAAAGGGGGATACATGCAACTGTTTTTTTAAATTCAGATTTTATTGATAATAAGGAGTTGTTTTACCGTTTTAAAGCAAGTATTCTTTTTGAAGAACTTCAAGATGAAGAATTATTAAAATTAAAATATGCTGAAGTAGATGTTCTAGATGGATTGGCTAATGAAGTTGATACTAGCTTTAGGAAATATTTAGAAAATGAGCAGCCATATTTAACTTCTGACCAAATTGAAGAATTGATAGAGGAGGGTTTTACATTTGGAGCACATAGTAAAAATCATCCTATGTACAAGGAGCTTTCTCTTAAAGATCAAATTAAACAGACGATAGAAAGCATAGAGTTTGTTAAGACTAAATTTAACTTAGACTATAGTGTGTTTTCATTTCCATTTACTGATGATGGAGTGGGTATGGAATTTTTTAACCAAATAAATGAATTGACTGATTTGACATTTGGGTGCGCTGGGATTAAAGAGGATTCGGCTAAGAATCATATACAAAGAATTCCTATGGAAACTAATCAAGTAGGAAAAGACATTATAAAAGCAGAATACCTTTATTGTTTAATGAAACAGAAATTTGGTAGGAATAAGATAGTTAGAGAATAGTTTGTTATACAAATTAGGCTTTTCTTTCCTAAAATCTCTTATCCGTTTACGTAATCTCTTAAAAATTCATGGTCAGGAGTTAAATCTCCATTAATACAAATTGTAGCTCTTCCAATTACATTTTCTTTATCATCTATTAAATGGGGTAGTATTTTGTCAATGTACTCTCTTCCAAAATCAGCAGAAGCATCTTTAGGTAGTTCACAAGGCAAATTATCTACAACCATAACTGTAATTGCATTTTCATCATCATAAGCAACTTCACTTTCTGATTGCGCATTGTAACCATATAAAGGTTCTGTAATAGTTGAAGGACGAATTGTACTTGCTACCGCAGTATCAATGTCACAACTAATGTCTCCAACAACTTTTATATTAAAGTTTGCTGATTTAGCATCTTCTCTAGTATAAATATAAGGAGCATTACTGTCCCAAAAGTGACCAGAAATATACATGTCTGCTACTTTTGCAAACTTCATAAAATCTCTTTCAAAGCGTTCAGGATGATTATATACTTCGTTTCTTGTAAAATCAATACCATCAGCTTTTTTGTAGTAGTCATCAACTTGGGCTTGGGCAAATACAGGTTCATTAAAACTTTCGTTTAAAAATGCTTGAGTAGAAACTTTTTTAATGTTTAGTTTTTCTAAAATTTCAAGTATTCCCGAAGCAACTCTACCACCACCAGTAATAATAATTTTATAATTAGCAGGAAGAATTATTTTACTCATTTCTCCTTCCATTTCCGCTCTATCTTCACATAAGTAAGCTCTTTTCAAGTCAAAAGATTTATTTCTTTGTCCTAAAGCATAAAAAGAGTTGTATGCTCCAACAATACCCGCGTACTTTCCGAAACCGATCAAACGAGTTCCTCTCTCGTTAGTTAAACCTTCATAGTCAATCATAGTAATATTCTTAGCTATCATTGTTTTTAGTAAATCTCTATTGTAAGGTTGTTTTTTAGTTGTATGAGAAAAATAAAAATATTTTTTATTGGCAATTAGTTGATTAATAGGTACCTCTTTAACACCAAGTAAAACATCGCAATCATCTACAGAATCAACTAAGTCTAAACCACAATTAGCATACTCTTCATCTTTAAACCTTCTGATATTACTTTTTTGAACAACTAAATTTATGTTGGGATACTTTTCAGTAATTTCTTTACATTGTTCTGGAGATAATGGAACTCTCTCATCTGGTGGTGTTTTACCTTCTTTTATTACGCCAATTTTCATGTGTTTCGTTTTTTATTTTTATAATGTAACACACGGAACTCACTATTATCCATTCTGTTGTGTTTCAAGAATTATTATTATGATTTCATAATAATTCTATTTTCGGTAAAAATAAATATTTGAACTTAATATTGTGTTATCTTTGCAGTTAAGATATCGTTCTTTGTAAATATTGGGGCCGTTTTTGGTTTTGACAGCAAGATGAATTTGGCCTGTAAGCGTGTCGAGCGTTGTGAGTTTGCTCGTTAATATCAAATCACAAATCGCTAATTGGCGAAAATAACTATAGAATGGCTGCATAATCCAGACTCAGTCTGATTATCTTTATCCTACCGCTAGGCGGAAGGACCATTATTCTCTCAACAGTTCTGTTCATTAACTGTTGGCTTAGAGATTCATAATTTTGAACTAACTAGGTAAATTGCTTCGATTTATCGGTGAATTACTAGAAGACTAAGCTTTTTGTTGGTTGTTTTTAGCCTGCACTTTGCCTAACAATTAATTAAAAACTACACACGTAGAAAGCTTGTCGTTTCCTTGTTTGGACGAGGGTTCGAATCCCTCCGGCTCCACAGAGCATTAAATTGTAAGTTTTTACCGATTGAAGAAAAGCCAAAGCTTGCTTTAGGTTTTTCTGAAAAAGGTAAAAGAATTTGCTTGAGCAAATAACAATTTGATGTTGACCTTTGGTAAGACGGGATCATAAAATAATCCCTCCGACTCCACTTAGAATTTAACCCTAACAATTGATTTTGTTAGGGTTTTTTATTTTAAAACTAAACTTCTTAATATCGAAATCATTTAGATAAGATTTTGAGTGTTGAAAATTTACTACACAAATGTTTGGAATTCAAAAGGGTAGCCAAAATAAAGTGTGTTTTCGCTTTAATTTTCTATTTTTGAAGAAATGATTTGATTATGAAAAAACTGATTACACTTTTTACTTTAACTATTGCAACTGTTTGTTCGTTTGCACAAATAACGATTACTAATGTAGATATGCCAGCTGTTAGCGATACATTTCGTTTAAGTACAACAGTAAATACACAGGGTTTAGATCCAGTATTGACTGGTCCAAATTTTTCTTGGAATTTTTCTACTTTAGTTCCAGATTCTCAGCAGGTAGATACTTTTTTTACTGTAGCTTCAACACCTGCACTTTATCAACTGTATTTTAATAACCCTTTTTTCTATCCAGGATATGATGCTACTTACGCAAAAAGAGGCTTTGAAATTTCTTTTCCGCAAGTAACGGTTTCAGAGGTTTTTAATTATACAAAGAATACTCCAACTGCTTTTGATAATGTAGGTTTTGGAGCTAATATAAATGGTATTCCTGCTTCTGTTCAAAATATACCAATCGATAAAGAATATGAGTTTCCATTAACTTATACTAATGGAACGACTAGTACAACTTCTTTATCAGAATTTGAATTAACAATTCCTACTTTGGGGCATTACGGACAAAATATGGAGCGAGTTACAACGGTTGATGGTTGGGGTTCTTTAGTTCTTCCAAATGGAACTTACAACGTGTTGAGGGTTAAATCAGTATTAAATAGAGTTGATACAGTTTATGTTGATCAGTTTGGATTTGGTTTTACTACACCTAGGCCGGAAGAAATTGAGTACAAATGGTTAGCTGCTGGAACAGGAATGCCAGTTTTAAAAATGATTTCTAACGCTGGAGTTGTTTCTCAAATAGAGTATCAAGATGATTATGTAGCTCCTGTAAGTGTTAGAGTGCAGTCAAAAATAAACAATGTTGTTGTTTTTCCAAACCCTACAAAACATCATTTAGTTATTGATTATAATAGTAGTGTTTCAGGTAATTTAAAGGTGAACTTGAAAGATGTTTTAGGTAAAAATATTGGAGTAGTTTATCAAAATTTTACGCAAAAAGGAACAAGCAAATTGATTGTGAATTTAGCTCAACATTCAATACAGCCAGGAATTTATTTTATGGAATTAGTAGTGGATGATAAAATGTATTATACAGAGAAGGTAGTTGTGGTAGAGTAACTAAACTTTTAAAGCTCTATCAATACTTCTTTTGTCGTCTTTCGCTTTTAAATCGTGACGTTTGTCGTGTAATTTTTTTCCTCTAGCTAAAGCGATGTCAAGCTTAGCATAACCTTTTCCGTTTATAAATAAACTGATAGGAACAATCGTTAAGCCAACATCTTTTTTCTTTTTAACGAGTTTGTCAATTTCGTTTCTATTTAAAAGGAGTTTCCTGTCTCTGCGAGGTTCGTGGTTGTTGTAAGAGCCTTGTTCGTATTCAGCTATGTACATGTTTTTAATAAAGACTTCTCCATTATTTACAAAACAATAACCTTCAACAATACTGGCTTTTCCAGCTCTTATAGATTTTATTTCAGTACCATAAAGTTGCAAACCAGCGGTAAATTTTTCTAAAAATTCGTACTCGAATTTAGCTTTCTTGTTTTTTATGTTGATTTGAGTGGACATCAATAGCAAAGATAAACTTTAAAATAATCAATAATCAATATTCATTATCATTTTTACCCTAAAGCAACATCTAAGGTCATCATCACAATAAAACCGCCAATAAATCCGAGTACAGCAATATCAGTAAATTTATCTCTTTGTGTTTCAGGAATTACTTCTTCAACTACAACAAAAATCATTGCACCAGCTGCAAAAGCTAGTGCATAGGGTAAAATTGGTTGAAAGGTCATTACTGCCCAAGCGCCTAAAACAGCAGCCACGGGCTCTACAATTGCAGAAAGTTGTCCATAATTAAAACTTTTCCATCTACTTAACCCTTGCCTTCTTAAGGGCATAGAAACTGCCATTCCTTCTGGAAAATTTTGTATTCCAATTCCTATTGCTAAGGCAATTGCACCACCAAGTGTTGCTCCTTCAAAACCAACAGCAGCTCCACCAAATAGGACACCAATAGCTAAACCTTCAGGTATGTTGTGTAGTGTAATTGCTAAAACTAACAAAGTAGATCTGTGCCAATCTGTTTTTACCCCTTCGGCTTCTTCTTGTTTAAAGTTAATGTGTAAGTGAGGCATTACTTTGTCTAAACCAAAAAGCATTAAAGCTCCTCCTAAAAAACCAACGGCTGCCGGTATCACTTTTGTAAATCCTTCACCTTCACTCATCTCTATTGCAGGGCTCAATAAAGACCAAAAACTTGCTGCTACCATAACTCCACCAGTAAAACCTAACATCCCATCAAAAACAGCTCTGTTTACCGATTTAAAAAAGAACACAAAAGCTGCCCCTAAGGCAGTTAATCCCCAAGTAAAAAGAGCTGCATAAAGTGCTTGTTCTACTGGACTTCCAATATTCTCTACAAATACTATTAATTCGTTCATAATTTTTTAATAATTAAATTTTTGCTTGCTTGATTTGAAATGTTAACTTCTTGTTTTTTATTAACAGTAATGGTCATCGATTTATCAAAGTCTATAATATCTGTTACTTTTATTTCTGAGCCTAACACTAGGTTGGTGTTTTCTAAATAATTTAAATAACTTTTAGAGTGCTCTTTAACACCAACAACAACGCCTTGTTCTTTCTTTTTTAGATCAGCAAGTGTAATGTCTTGATGTCTATTAATGTTTCCATCTTTATCTGGAATCGGATCTCCATGTGGATCATATTTTGGAAATTCTAAAAAAGCATCTAGTTGATCGGTTAGTTTTTTAGATTTTATATGTTCTAAATCTTCAGCTAAATCATGCACTTCATCCCATTTGAAGTTTAATTTTTCTACTAAAAAAACTTCCCATAAACGGTGATTTCTAATAATAGAAACAGCAATTTCTTTTCCTTTTTTGGTAAGGTTTACTCCTTGGTATTTTTTATAATTGACTAATTTTTTATCTGATAGTTTTTTAATCATATCAGTAACCGAAGATGCTTTGGTGTTTAATGATTCAGCAATAGAATTAGTAGAAACTCCACCAGAATTTTTACTGCTTAATTTGAAAATAGCTTTTAAATAATTCTCTTCAGTAAATGAGTTCATTTTATTTGAATTTTCAACAAAATTAAAAAAATTAAAATGATTAATGTAAATATATTTTTAGATTAGTCTAAAAGTAATATTAGATTTGCAAAACTATAAAATATCGCTTTTGTGGTATTGTGATTATGAAAGGAGAAGAGATACGTTTGTAATCTTATTTGTAATCATTCTAAATAAAGATAAGTGAAAAGGTATATTTTAATAATATTATTTGTTCCAGTAATTGTTTTTGCACAAACAGGTGCTGTAAAAGGTTTAATTAAAAGTAATGGGGAGCCTGTTCCTTTTGCTAATGTTGGTTTAGTTGGAACATCTTTTGGTGTTGCAACAGATGTAAACGGTAAGTATAGTTTAAATGAAATTCCCGCTGGAAAATATACATTACAGGTTTCTAGTGTAGGATTTAAAAATTATAAAGAAACTGTTGTAGTAATAGCACATAAACCATCATTTGTTAATGCTGTTATGGAAAAAACATCGGCTCAGTTAGATGAGTTTGTGGTAACAGGAACTTTAAAAGAAGTTTCTATAATGAAATCGGCAGTTCCCATTAAGGTATATAAACCTGCTTATTTTAAAAAGAATCCGACCCCAGCATTATTTGAAGCATTACAGATTGTAAATGGTGTTCGCCCTCAAATAAATTGTAGTGTTTGTAACACTGGTGATATACACATTAATGGGATGGAAGGGCCTTATACAATGATTACAATTGATGGAATGCCAATTGTAGGTGGATTATCTACAGTGTACGGATTAAATGGAATTCCTAATAGTATGATAGGGCAGATGGAAGTTGTGAAAGGTCCAGCCTCTACTTTATTTGGTTCTGAAGCAGTGGGTGGTTTGATTAACGTAATAACAAAATCGCCAGAAGAAACACCAAAGTTAAGTTTAGATGTTTTTGGAACAAGTTGGGGGGAGGTAAATACCGATTTAGGTATAATGTTTAAACCTTCAAAAAAAATAACATCTTCGTTAGGGGTTAGTTATTTTAACTACTCTAATCCGATAGATAATAATGGAGATAATTTTACAGATGTTACCTTACAAGATAGAATTTCAGTTTTTAATAAGTGGAGTTTTAAGCGAAAAGGGGATAGAGAATTTTCTATGGCTTTAAGATATATTTATGAAGACAGGTGGGGAGGAGACATGCAATGGACTCCAGTATTTAGAGGCGGCGACAGTATTTATGGGGAGTCTATTTATACCAGTAGGTATGAAGTGATTGGGAAATATCAGTTGCCAGTTAAAGAAAAAATTATGGCGAGTTTTTCTTATTCTAATCACGATCAAAATTCGGTGTATGGAAACACTCCATACATAGCGAATCAGAAAATTGCTTTCTCACAATTGTATTGGGATAAAACAGTTGGGTTACATGATTTTTTAGTAGGAACAGCTTATCGTTTTAATTATTATGATGACAATACTTCAGCTACTCAATCAGTTGATAATTTAAACGCGACTAATCAACCGGATGAAGCTGGTTTGCCAGGATTCTTTATACAGGATGCTATTTCGTTAAATGAAAAGCATAAAGTATTATTGGGCGCACGTTACGATTATGATTCGAGACATGGTAGTATTTTTACGCCTCGTTTTAATTATAAATGGTCACCAGTTGATAACAATACCTTCCGTTTGAGCACAGGTACAGGATATAGAGTGGTTAATTTATTTACGGAAGATCATGCTGCAACAACTGGAGCTAGAGAGGTTATAGTGGTGGGTAATTTATCTCCAGAAACTTCTTACAATGCTAATCTTAATTATCAGCGTTTTATCAATACTAATTTTGGGTTCATCAATTTTGATGCAAGTGTGTTTTATACTTATTTCACCAACAAAATATCACCAGATTATGAAACAAATCCTCAACAAATTATTTATGAAAATATTGACGGTTATGCTGTTTCTCAAGGAGGAAGTTTTGATTTGAGTGTTAATTTTTCTATTCCATTAAACATTAAAGTTGGGGCTACTTTTATTGATGTTTATGAAATGAATAATGATGAAAATGGAAATTTGAGAAAAGAAAAACAATTGCTAACAGAAAATGTGTCGGGAACATATAGTGTTGCTTATAAGTTTGAAAAATCAAAAATCAAAATTGATTATAGTGGAAACTTATACGGGCCAATGAAATTGCCTTTGGTTGAAAACGATGTTAGAGCAGAATATTCTGATTGGTATAGCATACAAAATATCCAGGTTACCAAAACCTTTAAAAAGAATTGGGAGATTTATGGAGGGGTTAAAAATTTGTTAGATTTTACACCACCAAGTAATTCTATATTAAGAGCAAACGATCCTTTTGATAAGAATGTAAATTCACCTGAGAATCCTAATGGTTATACGTTTGATCCAACCTATGTTTATGCAGGTTTTCAAGGAGTAAGAGTTTTTTTTGGGGTTAGATATACGTTGAAGTAGCTTAGTTTTTTAAAATTTCTTTAGCATAACTTTCTTCGATTTTTATAAAATAAAAATCCAATCTACATTTTAGTGCTGATTGGATTTTATAGTCTTTTATAAAAGTATATTCTTAGAAACTAGCTAAAGCAGCTTCGTAATTTGGCTCTTCAATAGTTTCAGCAACTTGTTCAGTGTAAATTATTTTACCTTCAGTATTAATAACAACAATACACCTTGAGTTTAATCCTGATAATGGACCATCAATAACGTTTAAACCATAATCTGCTCCAAACTGTCCTGTTTTAAAATCAGACAACATTACAACATTTTCAATTCCTTCAGCACCACAAAACCTGTTTTGTGCAAATGGTAAATCTCTAGAAATACATAAGACAGTAGTGTTATCTAAATCGGCAGCAGTTTTGTTAAAATTACGAACTGATGCAGCACAAGTTCCAGTATCTATACTGGGAAAAATGTTTAAGATTAAGTTTTTACCAGAAAAATCAGCTAATGTTTTAGTTGATAAGTCAGTAGCCACTAAGCTAAAATCTTTAGCTTGACTTCCTGTTGCTGGTAATTTACCACTTGTATTTATTACGTTTCCTTTTAATGTTATTTTAGACATGTTGTTTTTTTAAATTGTGTTTAACAAAATTACTCTTTTTATAAGCTCAAAATTAAATAGTGGTCTTTCCCCAATTTCCCCATTTAAGATAGACAAAAGACATAACACCAAGCAATCCAAAATAGATGAACTCAGAACACCAAACAATGGGTAAAGAAGCTTTTAATGTAAATACAATGTAGTAGGCTGCAACTAAATAAATAGAAATATTAATAAATTCAATTAATAAAGCAGTCTTAGTATTTCCTGTACCACTAACACCGCTAAAAAGAATTTGTGCAATAGCAAAAAAGAACATTGTACCACTAATAACTTTTAAGGTTGGTAGAGCTGATGTGATTAGGGTAATATCATCAGTGTATAATCCAATCATCTCGGTTGGGAAGATGAGGTTGAAAACCAACACAAGTGTTGTACTCATTAAACTCATAAGAGCTACTTTTTTTATTAAAGGCAAAACATACTGACTATTTCCTTGCCCTATAAGATTACTCACTAATGTATTGGTGGCAGAACTAAAACCAAAAAGTGGAATCATTAAAACCATATAAATACTTCTTATAATGTGAGAAGTTGCCAATTCTTGCTCTCCAATTTTTTCAATTATCATAAAGAAAATAAACCATGAGCTAATGGCCAAAAATCCTTGGAGCATAACGGGGCTTCCTACCGATAAAATTCTTTTGAATATTGCTGTATCAAAAACTTTAAAATTGAAGAGATTATATTTTTTAATGTTAATCTGTGTTAGAGTAAATACGATAAAAAACACTAGCGCAGCAATTTCTGAAATTACAGATGCTAATGCAGCTCCTTTAATTCCCATTTGAGGAAACCCAAAATTTCCAAATATTAAACTGTAATCTAAAAATACGTTAGTTAACATCATAATAATGGTAACAGGCATTAGAATTTTTGTTTTGGTAGTGCCCACATAAAATGCAATAAAAATAAAATTGATATAAGCGAAAAATATACCGAATGAGCGTATGTTTAAGTATTCAATAGAAGCATCAAAAATATTAGAAGAAAGTGTAATTTCTTCTAATAGCAATGGCGATATAAGCCTCATGAAAAAGAAAAGGATTAAACTTAAAGGGAGTAAAAAATAAAGGGAATGATCTACTACTTTTCCTATTTGAGTATAATTTTCTTCGCCATTTCTTCTTCCAATAATTATTTGAGATCCAGTGGTAAATCCCATTCCGGTAATTACCAATATATAATAAAAGATGCCAGCGTTTCCTCCAGCTCCCAAAGCAACATTACTTAATTTTCCTAAAAACATGGTGTCGGTAACGTTAACTACGTTTTGAGCAACTCCACTAATAATAATTGGAAAAGCTATTTTCCAAATGTTTCTATAAGAAATGTCAGCAAGCATTATATTTCGAAAAAGCTAAAGTTAACGTTGCTATATTTTTTATGAAATGAAAAATGTGGGGTATTAGAAAAATCCCAATTTCTATCATGTTCTAATATTAACATTCCGTTTTCTTGTAATAAGTTTTTTTCAAAAACAATTTCAGGAATCTGATTGATATTTTTTTGATCGTAAGGAGGGTCAGCAAAAATAATTTTGAATTGAGAATCGCACTTTTTTAAATAGCGATAAGCATCATTCTTTAAAACTCGAATTTGGCTAAATTTTAGTTCCATCGTTGTTTTCTTGATGAAATTAACGCAGCCCGGGTGTTGATCAATACAAACGATTTGATTAGCACCACGCGAGGCAAACTCAAATGTTATTCCTCCAATTCCAGCAAACAAATCTAATACTTCAGCTTCTTCAATGTTAAACTCATTATCTATAAGGTTAAATAAAGCTTCTTTAGCATAATCGGTAGTTGGTCTGGTTGGTAAATTGTTTGGAGCAATTATTCTTCTGCTCTTATGTGTACCACTAATTATTCGCATAAAAACTGGTTAAATAAGGCATGATGAAAATGTTTTGGAGTTTCCTCAAAAATGTAGCTAAATTTCAAATTTTCTGGTCGGTTACCAAAGTTTAATGTTTGGATGTATTTGTGTAAAATGGTGTATATAACAGAGTTTTTTTCAACCTCTCCTGTTAGTTTAATAGTGGCTTCTTCATTATTGATGTTTAACTGATCTAACACAAAAAGGAGGTAGTATATAAAATCTTCACTACTTTGGTAGTTAAAAGAGTTGTATAATTCTAGTTTCTGATTTTTAATAACAATAACTTGAAATGATGATGGTAGAACATGTACATTAACTAATGAAAGTGCTTTTTCTCTTTTTGCATCAATTAGTGCTGACTCAACCAGTGCAGATGAAAAATGTTTGAATTGTACATTTCTTAAGCCATTAAAAATAGTTGTAATAAAATCAGGAATACTATAAATGTTATAGGCTGAAAGGTTAATTAATTGATCTGAGTAAAATTGATCTTCTTCTTGTTTAGAAAAATTAAATTGATGGTAATTTGCCAACTTATCAGCCTGGTAAATAGCATTAGGAATTAAAGTAGAACGGTTGTTTACAAAAGCAATTATGATTGCTTTAAATTCATTTTTATAAAGCTCATTACTCTTAATAATTTCCTTTAGAGGTTCAACTAAAGAGTAATTATTATAAATGTCAGAAAATCGGTATTCTTCAATACCAATAAATGTATTGTTTTCAGTATCTAAAATAGTGTACTTAAAACCATTGCTGCTCAGCTCTACATATAATTTATATTGGTTTGATTTATTCTTGTTGTAAGATTTATCAAATAAGCTAATATGTGGTTTTTGAGTAGTCACTAGAAAAGCGAAGTTAAAAAAAAAGGATATGAAAACTCATATCCTTTAAATTTTTATATTGAAGTTGGTTTATTACCAGTTACCATTTGTTTTAGCTTCCTCTAAAGAACCTACTGCAAGGTATTTACTCATATCATAACCTTCGTTGTCAGTATTTAAACCAACATAAATGTCTTTTAATTCTGCTTTTACTTCAAAAACAGGCATTTTTAATTTGTTTTTTTCAATGCTGCTAACGGCAACTGTAAATTGTTTGCCACCAGAAAATGGGATGTAAGGCATAGAATCAACAATGTTGTTAAAATTTTCCATAAAAAGAATATTCCTTACTGGAATTTTTGAAGTATCTCTTTTAATAATTCCCATTTCTAATGCTAAAGCTTCTTTCCCTAATAAACTGTCAGGTACTTCACCTTCCATTTTTACTTGAATTACTGAGTCGTTTTTCAAAAAGTAAATTAAATCATCAAAAGAAGCAGCGTAAGTTCCTCTAACTTTTTTATACTCAACTTGAGCTTCACTAATGTGTGTTAATCTTTCTTGAGTAGCTGCATTTCTCATATCAACAGTTTCAGTTAAAACCATTTTACTGTCAATGCTATTCCAAATTAAGAATGCCATTCCTGCTGCTGCTAAGGCTAATGCTACCTGAATTATAATTTTCATAATCTTTTTTTTAAACGATTTGTCACAAATCTACAATTTTTTTTGTCCTTTAATAACTCAAAAGGTAAAATTAATGTTGTGATAATATTTATTGATTAATTAAAGGTATAAAATGTAGTTTAAAGGGTACTTTAGTCAGCAGTATTATGCAAAACATTTTTTATAAAACATTACTCAAAAATTTTGGTTTCGAACCAACTAAAAATCAATTGGCTGTTATTGGCGAGCTAACAGATTTTGTTTTCTTAAAAATGAAAAAACATTTATTTGTTTTAAAAGGATATGCCGGTACTGGTAAAACCTCTATAGTAGGGGCTTTAGTTAAAACATTGCCTACTATAAATTACGATTCAGTTTTATTGGCTCCTACAGGGAGGGCTGCAAAGGTTTTATCAAATTATGCTAACAAACCAGCGTTTACTATCCATAAAATGATTTATCAATTGCAAAGTGGCGGGGATGGTTATACTCGTTTTGTAATTAAGCAAAACAAATTTCAGAACACTATTTTTTTAGTAGATGAAGCTTCTATGATTGGAGATGGAGGAGCGTTAAGTTCTCGTAATTGGGGTGAAAGTAAAAGTTTGTTAGATGATTTGTTGGAATTTGTTTTTGATGGAGTAAATTGTAAATTGGTGTTGATTGGAGATACTGCTCAATTGCCTCCAGTTGGTATGGAATTAAGTCCAGCACTTGATGAAGATTTTTTATATACTTCATATCATTTGAATATTGAATTTAATGAGTTGAGCGAGGTGGTTAGGCAGGCTGAAGATTCTGAAATTTTAACGAATGCAACTTATTTACGTGGTAAAATTGGGTTGAAAAATAATGGTTTTCCGTTGTTTAATTCTGTTAATACAGCTGACGTAAAAACGATAACAGGGTTAGAATTAGAGGACGAATTAAGTGATGCTTACAGTAAATTTGGTGATGATAATGTAATGTTAATTACCAGGAGTAATAAACGAGCTAACTTGTTTAATTTACAAATTAGAGCGCGTATAAAATGGTTAGAAGATGAAATAGCATCGGGCGATTATTTAATGGTGGTAAAAAATAATTACTTCTGGTTAACAGATGATTCTAAAGCAGGTTTTATTGCGAATGGAGACATTGTAGAAATTCAGAAAATAGTTGGTTACGAAGAAATGTATGGTTTCCGATTTGCCAATGTACAAGTTCGAATGGTGGATTATCCAAATGAACCAGATTTAGAAGTCAAAATTTTGTTAGATAGTATTTTGAGTGAATCCCCTTCCTTACCATCCGATAAATTTAAAGAATTATATGAAGCTGTTTCGGAAGAATACTCTTATGAGCCTAATCGAAAAAAACGAAACGAATTAATTCGTAATAACCCTTATTACCAAGCCTTACAAGTTAAGTTTGCTTATGCCATAACCTGTCATAAATCACAAGGTGGGCAGTGGGGGGCTGTTTTTGTGGATCAGGGCTATATTACTGATGAAATGATTAATGTAGAATACCTGCGTTGGTTATATACCGCTGTTACTCGTTCAAAAAAAGAATTGTATTTAGTTAACTTTAATGAGCAGTTTTATGAATCTATCTGATATTAAAAATTGAACGTTAAAAACTATCTGTAATGAATTAGAATAGAAAGCTGCTTAGCATTAGTTTTATAATTGACTATGAGATCGTTATTTATTCTTTTATGTTTAATTGTTGCTGGTAAATTACTAAGTGCTCAGGAGTCTTACCCTAATTGCACTAATCCTAAAAAAATTAAAATACCACTTGTTTCTAATAACGATGATGTAGATCAAATCTATTACCAGGAAGCAGATGAATATACTTATTGGTATCAATTATTAGCAGAGGATGACTGTATTTTAACCTACAAGATTACATCGATTGAGGAAACTGATGATTATGAGCTTTTGATATATAAACATCAAGAAAAAAGTTTTTGCAATGCCCTTATAAAAAATAGCGTAAAGCCTATCTCTATAAGTAAAGAAGGGGCGCTAAGGTTTAAAAAAGGAGAAAATTATTTTTTTAATGTAGTGTATTTAAATGGTAATGGTTGTGGCCATAATTTATCATTAAAAACAGGCGAGAATAAGCTAAATATTAAAGCTATTCAGAATGAATGTGTGGAAGAAGTGATGGCAGAAATTGTAGAAGAAGAGTTAGAGGAGGAAGAGCTTGCAGAAGAACTAGTGGAAGTAGAAACGAAAGTAGAGGAAGTAATAGAAAAACCGAAAGTAGTAGAACCTGTTGTTGAGGTAGTGGAAGACAATAAAATTATTGGTTGGGTTATCAATAGTAAAACCAAACAAACTATTGATGCTACTGTACATATAGTAGCGTATAATAATATACCAAGTCAGCAGATATTTGCCAATGCAGAGAATGGTTTTGAGTTGGATACAGATATTGATGAAAAAATTATAGCCTCAATAATAAAACTGGGGTATAAAACTTTTTACGATACCATAGTCGTAAATTCAGATAGCCTAACAATTCAATTAGAACCAATAGATGTTGGAGAAAAATTGATAATGAATAAAGTTTATTTTCATCCTAATACCTTTGTTCTAAAAGAAGAATCTAAAAAAGAGTTGAATAAATTGCTAGATTTTATGTTGGAGAATAAAGAATATTTTTTTGAAATACAAGGGCATACTAATGGTAATAGGGTTGTGAAAAAAACTAAGAGGTATGGACATTTAGGGGAGGATTGGAATTTTAAAGGAACTTCAAAAAAACTATCTAAACTAAGAGCCGAAAAAATTAAGACTTACTTAATTAAAAATGGAGTACATGAAAGTCAGTTGCAAACAGTAGGTTATGGAGGTGATAAAATGATTGTGAAAAAACCTAAAAATATGAGTCAGGCGATGAAAAATATACGAGTTGAGGTAATAGTTATTCAATAATTATATATCAATTAACAAAGTTGTATTTTTGTTTAGTAAAATAAGTAAATGCAAGAAAACACATCATTAAACAATTTAGAAGAAGAAGAGGATTTTAATCTCAAAGGATTTCTATTTAGTTATCTCCGTTATTGGTATATCTATATTTTAGCTTTAATGATTGGCTTTAGTTGTGCTTATTTTTATAATTGGTATGTGAAACCGATTTATAATGTTTCTACTAAAATTTTAATTAAAGACGATAAAAACACAAGTGTAGGAACTCAAGAGTTGTTGAAAGATTTAGATGTTTATAATGTTAGCAAGAATATTGAAAATGAGATTGAAATTTTAAGGTCTCGAAAAATTTTAAAGAAAGCATTAGAGCAAATTGAAGTAGATGTACTTTATTATCTTGTTGGAAATGTTAAAAAAAGTCAAGTTTATACTGGGTCACCTTTTAAGATAAATAGTGATTCGTTAAATTTTTATGGCTATACCAACTTCTTATTTGTTAAAATTATAAATGAAAATAGATTTGAACTTAATTATACTATTGAACAAACAGGAGATAGTTATGCTAAAGAACATTTATTTGGAGAAAAGATTCAGTTACCAATAGGTCGATTAACTGTAAATAAAAGAAAACATTTTGATGCAGATTTATTTAATAACGACTCTTATGATAAGAAAAATTATAGAGTTAAATTTAATAGCATAACCGATAATGTTGAATTTTATTTGGCAAAATTAAGAGTTGAACAACCAAGTAGTAATTCATCTGTTGTTGTTCTTAGAATAGATGATGAAATACCTCAAAGAGGTGTCGATTTTTTAAATGCTTTGGTACAGGTTTATTTAGAAAATGATACGCAGGAAAAAAATAAAATTGCTAGTAGTACTGCTAATTTTATTGGAAATCAATTAGAAACTATTTCTTCTGAACTCAAACAGATTGAAACAGAACGACAAGATTTTAAAATTGAGAAAGGAATTGCAGATGTTAGTTCTGAATCTAAAATGATCTTGGAAAATGTGAAAACAAAAGATCAAGAACGTTCTAACTTTAAGTTACAGATAAGTTTTATCGCATATTTGCAGGATTATATAAATGAAGATAAAAAAATAGCAGATATTGCTCCTTCTTCATTAGGGATAGATGATCCATTGTTTCTTAAGTTAATCAATCAAATAACAGAGTTAGAGGTTGAAAAGCAAAAGTTAGGGGCTAATACTAAAGCTAACAATCCTTCTATAAAATCTATTGATCAACAGATTTTATATACTAGAACTAAATTGATTAAAAATATAGAAAGCATTAAAGGTGGTTTGGTTGCTTCTCTAAAAGAGGTGGAAAGAGCTTTGTTAGTTTTAGAAGGGGAACTCAGGTCTATACCAAAAACAGAAAGAGAGTTGGTAGGTATTGAAAGAGAGTACAGGGTTAAAGAAAGTTTATATTTATATTTATTACAAAAAGAAGCGGAAACATCTTTGGCTTTAGCAGCATCAGTTTCTGATAATAGAATTATTGAAGAAGCTCGTTCTACGTCATATCCAATTAGACCTTTGCCCAAAAAAAGCTACTCTTTAGCATTGCTCTTGTCGTTATTGGTTCCTACAGGTTTAATTTTTATTAGAGAACAGTTTAACGATACTGTTAGAGATAAAAAAACAATCGAAAAGTTAACAAAAATACCAGTTTTAGGAATCGTTGGTTTTAGTAAAGAAACATCAGCACTTGTTGTATCAGAAAAACCAAAATCACTAATTGCAGAATCGTTTCGGTCGATTAGAACCAACTTAAAGTACTTTGGTTCAGGAAAAGAGCAAAAGGTTATATTGATAACTTCATCCATTGGTTCAGAAGGGAAGACATATACAGCAATGAATCTTTCATCGATTATAGCTGCATCAGGAAAGAAAACGATACTACTTGGTTTAGATTTAAGAAAACCAAAAATTGTTGGAGATTTTAATATATCCAATGATAAGGGAATTAGTTCTTATTTGATAGGAGTAGAGCCATTAGAAAATATTATTCAAAAAACAGAAGTAGAAAACTTAGATGTTATCCCTTCGGGGCCTATTCCACCAAACCCCTCAGAGTTAATTATGACAGAGAAAATGGATGAGCTGATGGATATTTTAAAAGAAAAATATGATACAGTTATTATTGATTCTCCTCCTATTGGACTAGTTACAGATGCATTATTGTTAAATAAATATGCAGAGTCTTTGGTTTTTGTTGTTCGTCAGAATGTGACTAAAAAAGATCACTTATCAAACATAGGTCAATTGTATAAAGAGGGGAAGTTGAAAAATGCTACTGTATTATTTAATGCAGTAAAAGCAGGAGTAGTAGCATACGGTTATGGCTATGGTTATGGATACGGCTATGGCTATTATGAAGAAGATGGGGAAAAGAGTTTTTTAAAACGAATATTTAAAAGGTCTTGATCAAAAATGTTCTCAATAAATTCTTTTCTGGGCATCAACGATCTGTAAAAGCAAAAAAACACATTTTAGGGTCTCTTTTCTTGAAGGGTATTAGTATTCTTATTAGCCTAATTCTTGTTCCTTTAACCATTGATTATTTAAACCCTACCCGCTACGGAATATGGATAACATTGATGTCTGTTATTGTTTGGTTTAACTTCTTTGATGTCGGTCTGGGTAACGGTTTACGGAATAAATTTGCAATCGCTAAAGCAGAAGGTAAAGACGAGCTGGCAAGAAAATACATAAGTACTACTTATGCTATTATTACCATTATTTCTATTACGATTTTCGTTCTCTTTTTTATTATCAATCAATTTCTCGATTGGGGAAAAATATTAAATACATCCACAGACGTTGAAGAGGTAGAAAAGTTAGTGTTTATTGTTTTTAGTGTATTCTGTTTACAGTTTATTGTGAAGCTGATTAATGTAGTTTTTATTGCAGATCAGCGACCTGCAATGAACAGTGTTATCAATACTACTGCCAGTTTAATATCATTAATTGTGGTGATTTTTTTACTAAAGACCACAGATGGTTCTCTTTTGTATTTAGGAGCATCTTTCAGTATAATTAACCTTATTGTTCCATTTATAGCAGGATTATGGTTTTTTAATACTTCATATAAAAAGTATAAACCGGCCTTTAAATATGTTGAGTTTTCTTATGTAAAAGAATTAATGAGTTTAGGAGTACGATTCTTTATCATGCAAGGCGCTGCGCTGATTATTTTTATGACAGATAATATGATCATCACCCAAGTTTCAGGCCCACAAGACGTAACACCTTATAACATCGCTTACAAGTACTTTGGTATCATTACAATGGTGTTTACTATAGTAACAACACCGCTGTGGTCTGCTAATACAGAAGCTTACGTTAAAAAGGATTTTGATTGGATGAAAAATGTGATGAAGAAAATGTTATTACTTTGGTTGGGTTTTACATTAGTAGCTGGAATTATGTTGCTGGTTGCAGATTTTGCTTATGAATTGTGGGTAGGAGATAAAGTGAAAGTGCCATTTTCATTATCAATGTGGATGGCAATTTATGTTGTTTCAGCAAGTGTAGTGATGATTTTTGCTAACTTTTTAAGTGGAATAGGAAAAATTCAACTGAGCCTTTATCATTCTATTTTTGTTGGGATAATAAATATTCCATTGTCCATTTACTTTGCTAAAAACTTAGAAATGGGAAGCACGGGAGTCATCTTAGCTACCTGTTGTGGTGTATTTATTAGTATGATTTTCCAACCTATACAATGTTATAAATTGCTAAATGGTACAGCTAAATCTATTTGGAATAAGTAAGCTTATACCAACTAGGAATCGAAATTGCTGATAAATAAATTGAAATATGTTTTTCTTTTTAAAGACAAAAAATCTTTGCATAGCCACAGCTACGGAAATAATTTTTAACGAAGAAAAAGGAAAATAGAAATGATTTATATCGGTTGTTTTGATTCCTAGTTGGTATTACTTAGCTACTTGCCAGTAGTAACCACAATCATCAATATTAATCAGCTCTTCTGTAATGCCGTTCTGATCTCTAAAGTCATGTACTGCTTTTTTACAAGCCTCAATAACACCATAATCATCAATAATTACAAACCCTCCAGGAGAAACTTTATGGTATAAATTGGTTAAGCTGTCCATGGTAGATTCGTACATGTCTCCATCCAACCTGGCAATAGCAATTTTTTCAATAGGTGCATCTTTTAGGGTGTCTTTAAACCATCCTTTCAAGAATTTTACGTTGTCATCAAACAAATTAAATCGCTTAAAATTTTGTTTTACTTGTTCCATTGAAACCCTTAGTTGCTCTATAGAATAAAGGTCGTCACCTTTATCTTCAGGGTATAGTTCTTCATTAGGCTTTGGTAGTCCTTCAAAAGAATCCGCAACCCAAATAGTTCTGTCTTTATCTAAAATATTAAATAAAGCTTTCGCTAAAATACAGGCACCACCTCTCCAAACACCAGTTTCAATAAAATCTCCCTCAACATTATTCTTAATCACACTTTCAATACAGAACTGTACATTGTTTAAACGCTTTGTTCCAATCATGCTATAACCGTTAATAGGCCATCCCTGACCACTCTCTCGCTGCTTAACTCCATGCTCATTGATGCCAGTAATAATCAACTCCTTTTTAGAAAGAGTATTAATCATGGTATTAATTACAAATCGTTTTAAAAAATTACTTCTGTGAGAAGGGTAGGGAGTCAATTGGTACCTGTTGGCATTGTCAATATCAATAATAACCTCCTTTAAAAGTTCAATGTAGTTTTCTTCGCTTACTGTCAAATCAATCTATTTTAACGTAAAAGTATAATTTTTTCTGATTAAACAAAGGGCAGAGACGAGCCCTTAATTATTATAGTTTTTGTAAAAAGGTCAGGTTCTTTTTGTTTCGATAGACTTCGTCATGCCCAATTTTCTTAATTCGCTTAAAACCATTGCTGGTCATTAAGTTATTAATATCATTAGTTTCATAGTTGTTCTCAACAATAAAGATGTCAAAATCAAACTGATCGAAATTAATTGTTTTCAATATTTTCAATTCATTTCCTTCCGTATCTATCGTGAAGAAATCAACATGATTAATTTGATGGTCTGTTAATACTTTATTGATGTCATAACAAGTCACCTCAATTTCCTCTTTACTTCCCCCGTATTCCTTTATCTCTCTGTTTATTCGTTCGAGGTGTCTAGCATCATAATCTTCTACCAAACCGCTTAACATTTCCGTATCAACAAACTCACCTCTTACTCGAAGAAATTTTTCTGAACCAACCTTATCAGAAATACAACCATTTATCTTAATACAGTTTCTGGTTTGATCTAATTTTGCAAATATTTCTGGGATGGGTTCAACACATATACCTTTCCAGTCTCGCTCTTTTTCAAAAAAATAGCTATTGCTAAAAGTTTCACCATCATGAGCACCAATATCTATAAAAGTTCCATTCTTTTTGCGTTTAAAAAGTTTGTCCAAATATTTATCTTGTTCGTACTGCCCGTAATATTTCATGTAAATAATATTGAATCGTAAAGGTATTTAATAATTACTGTTGTAAACTATTCTTAATAAATTACTTTTGTTACAAGATGAAAAAATCCTTTGTTTGTATTTTTCCGGGGCTAGATAATGCCCATTTAACCAAAGATATTGGGCAGATAGGGAATGCTTTTTCCGAATTAGCGGATGTTCAATCGAGCATAGTTTGTTATGGAAATAAAGAATATCCAACCTTAAAAACAGAGACTAAAAATCAAACCATTGTACGTGTCGAGGATAAGGGACGTGTTCTGTTTTTTGAAAAAGCGATACTACGATACTTAAGAAAAGAAGCAAAGAAGATTGATATACTACATGTGCAGCAACTCAACAAAGCGGATATATATCAGGTGTTATTGTATAAGTTCTTAAATCCTAAAGGAAAAATTCTGTTGAAACAAGATATGCATATTCCTGATTTAGAAAAGGGGATTCGCTATTCAAGAAAAGGGCTTTTTAACTCTTTCCATAAATTCTTTGAAAAGAAAGCTCACAAAAAAATAGACCTAATAGCAGTTGATTCAAATGACTTGCTAAAGGCGTATGGGAAAGAATATCCTGAGACCCAAAACAAATTGGTAGTGCTAAGTCATAACCTCAATGATCATTATATAAAAGAGCACTTTCCAGTTAGAAAATCGTTTCAAGAAAAGGAGAATATTATTTTAACAACAGGTAGAATTGGGGCGGCAGACAAGAATTACGAAATGCTATTGGATACACTTCCTTTACTAGAATTAAATGATTGGAAAGTTTATTTAGTGGGGGAAATTCATAATGATTTTGATAAGAGAATTGACCAGTTAATCATTGATAATCCGCAACTAAAAGGTAGGGTGTTTTATACCGGCCAGATAGACGATAGAGTTGCACTTTACGAATATTACAATAGGGCAAAAATATTTTGTTTAACCTCGGTTTTAGAATCGTTTGGAGTGTCTTTTATAGAAGCCCTTTTCTTTAATAATTACATCGTTGGTACAACAGGAATGAGTTCATTCGACTATATTTCGAATCAAAGGGAGTTGGGAGAGAAAGTTGAGGTAAACGATACTAAGGAATTAGCTAAGCGTTTTAATCATATAATGCAAAATGAAAATATTATTGAAGAAAAGGGCGGAAAAGCACATCAGCATGTGTCAGAACATTTCTTTCTTTCAACCAATATTCAGGTGCTAAGAAGATTGTTAGATTAGCTTATTGTTTTTCAAGAATAGTTAGTCCACAGCAGTTTGCGTAGTGAGTTACCTTAACCCCATCAACAGTGGTGGTAAAATCTTTACTTTCATCAAAAGAAGTGTTGTAGTGTTCCTCAATGGCCCTGATAACAGCTCTATCATTATCCCAAGCGATACCAATACTTCCATCGTTTCTATGATAGACATCAACTAAATTAGTGTCGTGGAATATTACTGTAAAATTATCAGCTAAAAGTGGGAACCAAGAAGCTATCTCTTGAACAGTATGTTCATATAAGTGGCTGGTGTCAATAAACAATAAATCAATTTTACCACTTATATTATTCTTAGCGCAGAAGTCAGGAAATTCTTTTGCAAAAGTGATATCATCTTGCTGTACAAAAAACCATTTTTTCCAAGCAGATGCATTAATACAAGGGTCTAAATCGTCACTTACTAGCGTAGCATCGCAAAGTTTGGCCACTTTTTCCAATACAAAAGTACTTTCACCACTTCTTACACCAAGCTCAACCATTAACTTTGGTTTTTGAGCCATTCCGGCATTAAATATAGTGGTTAAGTGTTCATTAATATCAGAACGTTCAACAGCATGATCAACAATTTTGTTGTACTCATCAGAGTCGGTGTAGGCACCCTTTTTAGGGCTAGAAACAAACGCGTTGTGTAATGTATGTCTTAGTTGTAAGCCATGGTATTTGCTCTTAAATTTAACTGCTCTAACTATTTTACCGATCATATAAAAGCTGGAATTTTAAGCGACAATGATAATTAATTAAAATGTGATTGTCTAACAATTTTTTAGATTAATGTTAAAGTATATTTACATTTGTAGGGCTTTTGGTTAATAATTTAACGACAAGAGAATCGGTATTATGGCAGGTAAATTTATTCGTTTAGCAAAACATCAATTGAGTAACCTTAAATGGAGGTTTATTGATGTAGCATGGAAATCTAAGCCCAGCCCAGTTGCTAAAGTGGTGACCAATACGATCTATAGTATTGGTGTTGTAACTTATGTAAATCGCTATGAAATCCATTTTTTACCTTTAATAAAAAGATTGGTAACCGTTTTTCCAGAAACTCAAATTACGATAGCCATTAATGGTTATTATGATGCGGACATTCAAAAAGAGTACCTAGCGAAAATAACTGGATTACTTAAAATGTATCAAAACGTTAATTTCATTACTTACAATACAGGACAGAGTCTAAGTAAATTATGGAATCAATTGATAATTCATTCAAAAACCAATAAAACGTTTATCTTTAATGACGATATAAAAATTGCTTCAAGCTTTCGAACAAAACTAGAGGCTTCTGGAATATTGGATGAGCCATGTGGACTAATTAATGCAAGCTGGAGCCATTTTTTAATGAGCAACAAGATTATTAAAAAGAACGGATGGTTTGATGAGCGTTTTCCAGGAGTGGGTTATGAGGATCAGGATTATGAAATTCGATTAGTGTTAAATGGAATAACAATTAAGGATTTTAAAGTGGGGGGATTGAAGAATTTAGTGTTTAAAACCACTGACTTTTCTTACGGAGAAAATGTAGAGACAGATTTTGAAAAATATAGTAGCGATAATGGTAAGGTGTTTTTTAAGAAATGGAAAGTAACACAAGTAGAAGAAAAAGGATTTACATGGGTGCGTATAATTCAGGCATATGCACAACCAATAGAAGAAATGGAAACGCCTAATTTTTATCCAGAAATAAACTAATGGTAAGATTGATAGTTTACATAGAACAAGTCTTTAGAAACCTAAAATTTAGGTATAAAGGACGTTGGTTTAAGTTTTACCTAATGTTACATGGTTGTAAGGTTGGTAAAGGATTAAAATGTATGGGATATCCTAAGTTAAGAGCTGTACCTAAAAAGAATATTACAATTGGTGATAATGTAACAATTGGAAGAAATGTGACTTTTGAAATTGGGCATGAAGGGAAGTTGGTAATGGGGAATAATGTATTGTTAGCAGATAATATTTTATTAAGTACAATTTCCGAAATAAGAATTGGAAACTGGGCTGCTATAGCCGAAAATTCGAGCATTAGAGGAAGCTTTCATGAGATGAAAAAAGATGAACCTTACCGTTTACAAGGTAATGTTTCAGCACCAATTATAATAGGAGAAGATACTGGTATTGCTGCGGGATGTGTTGTATTGATGGGAGTAATAGTTCCTAAAGGGGTGTTTATTGGATCAAATTCAACAGTATTAAAAAACACAGAATTAGTTCCGTATGGTATTTATGGTGGAACACCATTAAAACTCATAAAATTAAGAGAGTAATGAACCTTTTAGTTTCTATTATCACAGTTGTTTACAATGGAGAAAAACATATAGAGCAATCCATTAAAAGTGTGCTTGCGCAAACTTATTCTAATATTGAATACATCATTATTGATGGTGTTTCAACCGATGGGACATTAGATATTGTTAGAAAGTACGAGCCAAAAATCACCCAAGTTATTTCTGAAAAAGACACAGGTATTTATAATGCAATGAACAAAGGATTAGCTATGGCTAATGGAGATGTTATTGCTATTTTAAATGCAGATGATTATTATTACCCTGAGACAATAGAAACAGTAATTAACCAATTTAAACAAAGTAAAGCAGATGTGGTGTATGGAGATTTA
>JAQXDJ010000264.1 GCA_029251425.1 Vicingaceae bacterium | reverse complement strand
CTTGTAGGTGTCTGCATATTTTATTTATATATTTCATCTTTTTCTCTTTTAAATTAAAACCTAATTAAACTTTTGTTTTAACTATGTTATTTCTAATCTCGTTTACCTTTTCTTTTATTGCATTAAATTGTTCTTCAGATATAGAGATTGAAGAACCTCCTCCTAACACCATTTTTCCACTATCTTTTTTCTTAAGAGATAAACCAGACCCGCTTTCATCTTCTGTATCAGATAAAGTTGCAAAAACTGACTCTAAATCTTTTAACCAAGCCATAACTTCCGCTACACTTGCATCTGATTCATATTTAGCTAAATAATCTAATAAATTATCCAACGTTAATTTTTGATCTGCTAATCTTTCAACAGCATCTTTATCTTTAGAATAGTCAATTGTATTTGCAGTAACATAAACCGTTTCCAACCATCCTGCCGAAGCAATTAAACCTAAACGATCTCCCTGTTCATTATTTTCTAAATAATTAATAATTGCAAAATATGAAGTATTGGTAATAGCAACTAACGAATCAGCATTATCTAAATTAGCTTGTGCTCTTTCAATTAAAGATTTATCAAAAGCTCCATTTAAACCTAATGGCTCAGACATTTTTTGAATAGTAGCAAAATACTTAGTTGACTCATTAAACTCTTGATAAGCTGCTGTATAAGCTAAATCAGCAGAATAAACTCCAAAATTTAAAGCTTGCATCTTAGGATCTGTGTAACTATCAGAATTTGCTATATCATTTAACAGTTCACCATTAAATTCTAAACCACTTTCTTTAATAAAACCAAACATTTCATCCGGTGATGGAATTTGATAATACGTAGTATTCTCTTCTATCACTTCCTCAACTACTTCTTCAATTGCCTCTTCAACAACTGGATCATCTCCACCACAAGAAGTCATCATCACCAATGGTAAACCAACTAATAATGTTACGGCTAATTTTGATTGCTTTTTCATTTCTGCTTATTTAAAATATAATACAAAAGAGTTATACTCTCGTTAAAGGCAGCAAGATAATAAAACAATTTGATATAGAAAATAGAAGTTTGTTTTAACTCTATTTTTTACGAGAAAAAGAAATAAAGTAAAGTCCTACAAAGGTTAGTAAACCATTTAAAATCAATATTTCAAAACCAAATTTATAGCCATTAAAAATTGTTTCTGAAAAACTATTTAACACAAAGCATATAATAGGAGAAACGACACATATTATTGGTACTAGTTTATCTTTTACTTTTCTTTTTAGAATAAGTCCAAAAGCATACAACCCTAACAAAGGACCATAAGTATAACCTGCTGCTTTAAATAAAGAACTAATAACACTTTCATCATTAATTAAATCGAAAATCAAAATAACTGCAAACAGTACAAACGAAACAATAACATGTACTTTTTTCCTGAGTTTTTCCGACAATGATTCTTCTTTATTTTTAACATCTAAAAAATCTACACAAACAGACGTTGTTAAAGCTGTTAGTGCTGAATCTGCACTAGAATAAGCTGCAGCAACCAATCCCAATATAAAAAAGACTCCAGCTGCTGTATTTAAATTGGTAGCTATTGCCGGAAATAAATTATCCGTTTTTGCTGGAATTTCCATGCCTGTTTTGTTAGCATAAATAAACAATAAAGCACCTAAAACTAAAAACACAAAATTGACAAAAATCAACACTATACTAAACGAAAACATATTTTTTTGACCATCCTTAATATTTGCACAGCTTAAGTTTTTCTGCATCATATCCTGATCCAATCCAGTCATAACGATCGCTAAAAACATTCCGCTAAAAAATTGTTTTACAAAATGTTTTCTATCATTCCAATCATCAAAAAAGAATACCTGAGAATAATCAGAATTTTCAACCTCAGCTATTAATCCAGAAAATCCTAAATTCAACTCTGAACTTATAAAGTAAATTGAAACCCCAACAGCAATTAACATAAATAATGTTTGCAAAGAATCTGTCCAAACAATGGTTTTAATTCCGCCCTTAAAGGTATATAACCAAATTAACAAAATTGTAACTGCAACAGTTACCCAAAATGGAATATGATTTACGCCATCGTATATTATCTTGTTAAAAACTAAGTATTGTAAAACTTGGGCCACCAAATACAAACGAAAAGCTGCTCCTATAGTTCTTGATAATAAGAAAAATCCTGCTCCAGTTTTATAAGAATAATGCCCAAACCGCTCCTCTAAATAGGTATAAATAGAAGTTAAATTCATTCTATAATACAGAGGCATTAACAC
>JAQXDJ010000254.1 GCA_029251425.1 Vicingaceae bacterium | reverse complement strand
ACATTATCATTGCCATATAAACTTCTTAATTCCTCTACTAATTCTGTTCCAATTTGCCCTGATGAACCAATTACTAAAACACGTCCCTCCATATTATATATTTAATTAAAAGATAAAGTTACAAAATTGCAAAGCCATTTATTGTTTGATAGAATTTTATTCTGAGGTTTAATATAAAAAACTTGAAGTAGGTGTGGAGGCAGTATAAAATTTTAAGAAATACGTTTCATGCAATTTTATTTATCGCTTTTTTTAATCCCTTTTATAACAGGTCTTAGGCTTCTGTTGTAATCAAGAAGACCTTCAGCTTCACGTTTTTTTCTTAATTCCTTTTGTTCTTCAATGGGAAGTTTAGAGTATTCAAAACATTCTTCAGAGCAGCAGTTATTAAATTCTTTTTTACAATTATCACACTGGATAAAAAGCAAATTACAATCTAAATATTCACAATTAGTGTGGGTATCACAAGATTCTCCACATTGATGGCAAGAACTAATTATATCGTCAGAAACTCTTTCGCCTCTTCTTTCGTCAAAAACAAAGTTTTTTCCGATAAAATTGTTTTCTAAGTTTTCTGCTTCAATTTGTCTGGCATAATCAATAATTCCTCCGTGTAACTGGTTTACATCTTCAAACCCTTCGTGTTTTAAGAAGGCACTTGTTTTCTCGCATCTGATTCCGCCAGTACAATAGAGTAGTATTTTTTGATTCTCTTTACCTTTTAATTTATCGTGTATTTTTGGTAAATCTTCTTTAAATGTATCAGAATTGGCACATATTGCACCTTTAAAATGACCTATTTCATTTTCGTAATGATTTCTAACATCAACAACAATTGTGTTAGGATCTGACATGTGTTTATTCCATTCGGCAGCAGTTAAGTGTTTTCCAACATTAGCGGTATCATAGCTATTGTCATCCATTCCGTCAGCTAAAATTTTATGACGAACTTTTATGGTTAATTTAATGAATGATTTTCCATCATCTTCAACTGCTATTTTTAATGGAACATCTTTTAGATAGTCAAAATTCTCTAATGATTTTGTGAATGCTTCCCAGTTATGTTCTGGACAAGAAAATTGTGCGTTTATACCTTCTTTGGCAAGATAAATTCTTCCTTTAATATTAAGTTCTACCCATGCAGCATAAAGAATATCCCTAAAAAATTCAGGGTTTTTAATATCAACGTACCTATATAAAGAAACTGTTATTCTTTTAAAATCCTCATTATTGAGCTCTTCTTCTAGTTCCTCGCGACCTAGTTTGTTAAATAAAGCGACCTTTTTTTCTTTCATATCAATCAATTGAACTGCAAATTTACAGGAAATACAATTATCAAAAACTGACTTTTGTCATTCATCAAATAAGCTGCCTTAAGCTTCTGTTTTAGCTTTCAAATCAATATTTAATTCATGTAATTGGTCTGCGCTAATTGGTGAAGGAGAATCAATCATTACATCTCTACCGCTATTATTTTTAGGGAAAGCAATAAAATCTCTAATTGTTTCTTGACCACCAAACAAAGCGCAAAGCCTATCAAACCCTAAAGCAATTCCGCCATGCGGAGGAGCTCCATATTCAAAAGCATTCATTAAGAATCCGAATTGAGCCTTTGCTTCTTCTTCAGAAAACCCTAAATGTTTAAACATTAATGCTTGTGTTTCTTTGTCGTGGATTCTAATTGATCCACCACCAATTTCAGTTCCGTTTAAAACCATATCGTAAGCATTAGCTCTTACTTTTCCTGGTTCAGAGTCCAATAGGTGCATATCTTCTTTTTTAGGAGAAGTAAATGGGTGGTGCATTGCGTGATATCTTTGAGAATCTTCATCCCATTCTAATAGAGGGAAGTCATAAACCCATAATGGAGCGTATTCGTTTGGATTTCTTAATCCTAATTCATCTCCTAAATGTAAACGTAAAGTGTTCATTTGGTTTTGAGTGGTTGCTTTATCTCCAGATAAAACTAAGATTAAGTCACCTGCTTTTGCGCCACATTTATCTGCCCAGTCTTTCAAATCATTTTGGTTGTAAAATTTATCTACAGAAGATTTAAATGTGCCATCTTCGTTACATTTTACATAAATTAATCCTTTAGCTCCAACTTGTGGTCGCTTAACAAAGTCAACTAATTTGTCTAATTCTTTACGAGTGTATGTTGAGCAATCTTCTGCAACAATAGCAATTACGCTTTCAGCATCATCAAAGATTTGGAATCCTTTATTTTGGGCAACTTCATTAATGTAATTGAAAGTCATTCCGAAACGAATGTCTGGTTTATCGGAACCATATTGCTCCATTGCTGTAGCGTAATCCATTCTTGGAAAAGCAGTTAATTCTACTCCTTTTACTTTTTTGAAAAGGTAATCAACCATCCCTTCAAAAGTGTTTAAGATATCTTCTTGATCAACAAACGCCATTTCGCAATCAATTTGCGTAAATTCTGGTTGTCTGTCTGCTCTTAAATCTTCATCTCTAAAACATCTTACAATTTGGTAATATCTATCATAACCACTAACCATAAGTAATTGCTTAAAGGTTTGTGGCGATTGTGGCAATGCGTAAAATTCATTCGGGTTCATTCTGCTTGGAACCACAAAATCTCTTGCTCCTTCAGGGGTAGATTTAATTAAGTAAGGCGTTTCAATTTCAAAGAAATTGATGCTATCTAAATACTTTCTAATTTCAATAGAAAGCTTGTGTCTTAATTTTAAGGCTTCTTGAAGCGGTTTTCTTCTTAGATCTAAATAACGGTATTGCATTCTCAGTTCTTCACCACCATCCGTTTCATCTTCAATGGTAAATGGAGGGGTTTTACTTTTATTTAGAACAGTTAGTTCTATAACCGTAATTTCTATTTCTCCAGTAGGAATGTTTTTGTTTTTGCTTTCACGCTCAATAACAGTTCCTTTAATTTGAATAACATCTTCACGGCCTAAGGCTTTAGCTCCTTCACTGTGTTCTTCTCCAAAAATTAATTGAGTAATACCATATCTATCTCTTAAATCAACAAAAGTCATAGCTCCTAAATCTCTCGATTTTTGAACCCATCCACAAAGGGTAACTTCATTGTTTACATTTTCTATTCTTAACTCTCCGTTAGTATGTGATCTATACATTTTCAAATATTTTGAAGGACAAAATTAAGAAAAATGGTTGCGAAAAACGTTGTCATACTGAATGAAGTTTTACCACAACTTTAGTTGTGTGAAAAACAAAATGAAGTATCTGTTTTAGATTCTTCATTTCATTTTTTGTCGATAATTAATTATCGACAAAATATTATTCAGAATGACAAATTTGACTTTATTGCCAATCAGGAAATAACCCTCTTAAGCCCATGTCAACAACTGTATCACCGGGGTTAGTTCCATCTGAAGGCTCGAAAAACCCATCACTATTTAGATCTTTCCACTCAAAACTGTTGTTGGTAGAAAGTGTAATACTAACAGTAATGTCAGTGGTTTCATTGCCTGTAATAGTTAACGGTGTTGGGAAATCTCCTGTTACTACACAGCTCCCTGGATTGATTGGGGAGCTACTTGCAATAGGGTTTGGAACTGTTGTTCCTGGAGATTGACCTTCAGAAACATAAGAAGTTCCTAAAACTGCTGTTTCAAACCCCCAATAACCTTGCAGCTTATTGTTATTTACAGCTACAGATTGTGTATTAATTGTATAGTTTGTAATGTAGTTGTTGAACCCTACAAAAGAAGATAAGGTTCCTGTTAAATGATTACCGTTAGATAAAAATTGAATATCATAATTTTGATAAGCTAATGAAGACCTAAGCCATTTGTATGTTCCGGGTGTAATTTGAGAAAGTGGCTTTGAATAAGCTATGGCTCCATCTGTTGTAATAATTGCTTGGTCAAAATCTACAGCGGTTGAACCACCTGCAGTTGTTTCAGGTCCTTTATATACGATTTCGCCAAAACCAACGGCAGTAAAACTATCTTGCGCAAGTTCTAAAGAATGAAAGCTAAGTTGATTAAAGCTGGGAGACTGAGCAGCATTTCCAGAAGGTATTGTAGATAGATTTCCGAAATTATCTAATCTGGCAGCTGTAGAATCAAAATAAAATTTAAAAACCAATTTAGGCTCTGATGGACTAGGATTGTTTGTTGGAGTTGTTGGTTGAACAGGATCTTCTTCGTCTTTTGAACAAGATGAAAATATAGTTAATATGATTGCTATTAAAAATAAATGTTTCATGTTATTGAATGCTTATTAACGTTGATTTTGATGAGCCAGGTTCAGCTTTTAATTTAAGTAGGTATAATCCTTTATTGAAATTTGAAACATCAATAAAGCTTGATTGATTTAATATGGAGGAGGCAACTTCTTTTCCTGAAATGTCAAAAATAGAATATGCTATTGATACATTTTTATTTGAAAGTGTTATAAATAGTTTTTCTGATGTGGGGTTAGGGTAAATTTTTAAAATGTTTTGTGTTAAGTTTTCTTTTAAGCCTACTGTCTCACAGTTATCCACATTAGAGTAAAAAACTTCATCGTCTTCAAAGCAAGAAAGTTTTTCGTTGCTTTCAAAGTAATTAGCCCAATGACCAAGTAGCCCTGAAGAAATGTTTCCTATTCCTTCCACATAACTATTTCCAGCACCCCATCCACAAGAAGGTGGTGATGTGAAAGAAGAAAGGCTGAAGTTATATTTTTTCCGATACTGATTATTAATGAGAATAGAATCTATTGAGTTTATAATTATAAAGCTACTATCTAGATGAATCTGGAATACAGTGTCTCCAATTGAAACATCAAAATCATACAATAACAACT
>JAQXDJ010000252.1 GCA_029251425.1 Vicingaceae bacterium | reverse complement strand
ATGTTAGAAGGAATGTAAGCTCTTGATGCTGCAGAACATTTTTGTCCTTGGTATTCAAAACTACCACGAGTAATTGCTACAGCAACTTCCATTGGTTTGGCACTTTTGTGAGCAACAATAAAATCTTTACCTCCTGTTTCACCTACAATTCTTGGGTAAGATCTGTAATTGTGAATGTTGTTTCCAATTTCTTTCCATAAGTGTTGGAATACAGCTGTAGATCCAGTAAAGTGTAATCCTGCAAAATCTGGGTGTTTAAATACAACATCTCCAGCTTCAGGTCCATCACAATAAACCATATTGATAACACCATCTGGTAAACCTGCTTCTTTAAACAACTCCATAATTACTTGAGCAGAATATATTTGTGTATCTGAAGGTTTCCAAACAACAACGTTACCCATCATTGCTGGAGCAGCACATAAATTTGCACAAATTGAAGTAAAGTTAAATGGAGTAATCGCAAACACGAAGCCTTCTAAAGGTCTGTATTCCAATCTATTCCAAATTCCAGGTAAAGATTCTGGTTGTTCAGCATAAATGTCAGTCATGTACTGAACGTTAAACTTAAAAAAGTCAATTAACTCACATGCAGCATCAATTTCTGCTTGCATTGCGTTTTTACTTTGACAAAGCATAGTTGCAGCGTTCATTTTTGCTCTAAAAGGCCCTGCTAACAATTCAGCAGCTTTTAAGAAAATAGCAGCTCTATCTTGCCAAGGAGTATTTGCCCATTCAGTACGAGCAGCTAAAGCAGCATCAATTGCTTGAGTTACGTGAGCACCTGTACCCATATTAAAATGACCCAATAAATGTTTGTGGTCATGTGGTGGGTGCATACTTACTTTATTGTCAGTAGTTACTTCTTTATTTCCAATGAACATTGGAGCGTCTATTTGAGATTCTTTCATCTCAGCATAAACTGCTTGTAATTCTTCTTTTTCTGAACTGCCAGGAGCGTAACCTAAAACTGGTTCGTTGTCAGCAACTGGTACGTTAAAATATGCGTTTGCCATTGTATGTAATATTTTTAATTTATGTTTAAATTAGGGTTGTAAAGGTATAAAATTCTAAGAAATTGGTTGCGTTATTTTTTGAAAACGCGAAGTATTAAAAATCCAAGAATGAATGCTAATAGTCCGAATTTTAAAGGATATTTCCCTTTTGCAGGTTCCGGAGTGTTTGTTGGGGTGAAGCCATTGAGGATTTCGTAATTATCAATGTTGTTAATCAGGTTGTTAAGTTCAATAATCCTAACTTTAGCTTCAAGCTTTTCATGAGAGATTGATGCTAGAGAAGTGTGAATAGCAGTTTGAGTAGAGTTTGAATGGTTTTGTATGAATTTTCGAGCACTGTCTAATTCATTAATCGCTGCGGTTAATTCTAGAATTTCTGTGTTGTATTGGGTTAAGCTTTCTTGCTTTAAGTGAGCACTATACTTATTGTTGTTTAAGTAGTTAATAAGAGCAGACTCTAGTTGTATTAAGCTGTCTGTTTTTAATGTATTGACTGCTAATTTGAAAATGTTTTGATCTTCATTTTTTATTTTTACTTGTGATGGGACACACTCTATACTTATTATGGATTGTGTTGTTCCATTTGAAAAGCCATTTTTATTTAATGTCGTTAAGTTTTGTTCACTAAATAACTTATTTAAACCGGATATGATATTTTTAGAAACAAAGTTGTCAATTTCGGCAGAATCGATGAGTAATTCACTTTTATATACGGGTGCTTTTTTTGTTTGAAGATAATAGCCTACTGAAACGCCAACAATAATAAAAGCAATAAACAATAGTTTGTTGTTGGTAATTAGTTTTAGGGAATTATTTAAAACTCGATAGGTAGCTGTTTTTTTGAAAGCACCATATAAATCGATTAAGTCAATTTCGCCATTTTCCATTCTAAAAGAATTAAGTTCTAAGTATTGCAAACATAAACAAAATTAAGGGTTTAAAAGTAGGGTGTTTGCCACTTTTATATGT
>JAQXDJ010000251.1 GCA_029251425.1 Vicingaceae bacterium | reverse complement strand
AAATGATGAATTTGCTCATTTCTCCACTTCATGATATCAAACCTATCCTCATATCTTATAGGAACTAATTTGAAATCGTCTTTACTATAGACCTGATTATTTAGCGCTTTGTATGAGTTCATATTTAATTTCAGCTAATTTCCAATCTGTTAATGTATCAATATCCTGAACCTCTAATTCATCTAAAATTATTAATCCAGTATTTTCAGTCCACAATTCTTTATCTAAAGCAAACTTCTTTGCATTAAAAGTATAAAACTGTCCTGCATCATGATAAGATGATTCTAAATCTTGAGAACGAGAATTCTTATGTTCCGCATAAAACAAGCTCATCTTATTATCATCACCAATTTTTATTGCTCTTTGTACAGGATAAGAGTATTCTACGACAGGAAAAACAGTATCAAATGATTTAGCTTCTAACAAGACAATAGATTCCTTTAATTTTTCTTCCCTAATAAAAGGTGCTGTTGGATAAATACAACATCCCACCTCAAACTCTCTTCCTTTTTCCTTGTAATTTTGTAATACTTCATCAATAACGGCAGCAGTTGTTGCATAATCATCTGAAGTGTTTTCACTTCTTAGAAATGGGACTTTTGCTCCAAAATTTTTAGCAATTTCAGCAATTTCAGTATCATCAGTAGAAACCATTACCTCATCAAACAATCCTGAATTAAGGGCTGCATTAATAGAATAACCTATAATTGGTTTTCCTGAAAAGTTTTTTACATTTTTTCGAGGAATTCTTTTACTGCCTCCTCTGGCTGGTATGATCGCTAAATTAGCCATTCACAAATTCTAAGACTTTTTCTATTACAAACTCTTGCTCTTCATTAGTTAAAGATGGATACATTGGCAAACTTATACAGTGCTCGTAATACTTTTCTGAAATAGGAAAATCTCCAGCTTTCCAACCAAACTGTTTATAATAGGGTAGTAAATGAACAGGTATATAATGTATTTGACTAAAAATATTATGTTCTCTTAAGAAATCGTACAACCCTTTTCTGTCTTCAACTTCAATTACAAAAAGATGGTGAGCATTAAAATGTTTTTCATCCTTTCTTTGCATTTTCAAATTCGCTTTTTCAAAAGCAATTCTATATTTATCTGCAACTTCATGTCTTCTAACAATTCCTGCATCAGCTTTCTTTAGTTGGCTATTCGCCAAAGCTGCTTGTATGTCTGTTATTCTATAATTGTAACCTAATTCTTGCATTTCATAATACCAACTTCCTTGCTTATCTCCGTTAGAAATATCAAAAGTCATATCTTCTTTGGTAATACCATGCGAACGAAGTTTTAAAAAACTCTTATAAAACTCTTCATTGTTCGTAGTTATCATTCCTCCCTCACCAGCAGCAATGTGTTTAACTGGGTGAAAAGAAAAGGCTACGGCATCAGCAAAATTTGCGCTTCCACATAATTGCTTTTTGTTATTCTTATCTAAAAAGTACCCTCCTGGTGAATGACATGCATCCTCCAAAATAAATAAATCGTGTTTTATCGCTAATTCTTTTAATTCTTCTAAATCTACAGGATATCCTGTAAAATCTACAGGAACGATAGCTTTAAAAAATCCCTTAGGATGGCTGTTCAACAATTTTTCAATTTCTGTTATTGAAATAACATATGTTTCAGGATCAATATCTGCAAAATAAACCTCAGCTCCGCAATACCTTGCTGCATTTGCAGAAGCCGCAAAAGTAATTGGAGAAGTAATTATTCGATCCCCTTCTCCAACACCAAAAGCTACTAATGCCATGTGTAATGCTGTAGTTCCATTTGAATTTGCTACAGCATATTTTGCACCTACATATTTTGCAAAATTCTTTTCAAATTCAGCAATTCTTGGTCCTTGAGTTAAAAAATCAGCAGTTAATGTTTCTACAACAGCATCAATATCTTCCTGCGAAATATCTTGTTTACCGTAAGGTATATGAAAAGAATTATCACCCATAATTAAAAAAATTAGTCTTCTAATTCAACGTGCTCTTTTATTAATTGCTTCATTGTCTCTACAGTTTCCCACTCATCGTTTGTTCCACTATTGTACGAAAACCCTTGAGGAACTTTTTTAGCATCAAACCTTTTGATGAATTCATCTAAATCAAAAACCGGAACAGAAGGTAAAATCGCATAATACTTACCTAAATCGTAAGTAAAGAATGAATCCGAAGCTGTTATCATCTCTTCATGTAATTTTTCACCTGGCCTAATTCCAACCTCTTTTTGTTCACAATTAGCATCAATAGCTGTTGCAACATCTGTAATTTTATATGAAGGAATTTTAGGGATAAAAATTTCTCCTCCCATTGAATGCTCTAAAGCATGTAATACCATATCAACCCCGCCATCTAAAGAAATATTAAATCTTGTCATTCCCATATCCGTTATAGGCAAAACACCATCTTTCTTTTTCTTTAAAAAGAATGGAATAACAGAGCCGTTAGAACCCATTACATTTCCATATCTAACTACCGAAAATCTTAAATCTCTACTTCCTTTAATATTGTTTGCTGCAATAAATAATTTATCAGAAACCAATTTAGTTGCTCCATATAAATTAATTGGCGCACAAGCTTTATCAGTTGATAATGCTACAACATCTTTAACCTTTGTCTCTAAACAAGCCTCTATAACATTTTGAGCTCCATCAACATTTGTCTTAACAGCTTCTGTTGGATTGTACTCTGCAATATGCACATGCTTCATTGCTGCAGCATGAATTACAACATCAATTCCTTCTAATGCTCTTACTAATCGATCTTTATCCCTAACATCTCCAATAAAATAACGAATAGCCGGATATTTATCATTAGGGTAATCTTGAGCCATCTGAAACTGCTTTTGCTCATCTCTAGAATAAATAACTAAACGCTTTACGTCTGGCCATTTTTTAAATATCGTTTGAGTTAGCTGTTTCCCTAAAGAACCTGTACCTCCAGTTATCAAAATTGATTTATTGTTTAACATCTTTTTTTATTTTTTAATAAGAGAAGCAAAGTTAACAAATTT
>JAQXDJ010000114.1 GCA_029251425.1 Vicingaceae bacterium | reverse complement strand
GGTATTTCTTCTTTAAATTTTGAAGAAACATATGCGCTAGTTAATGCTTCATTAAAGGTTTCTATAGCTTTTTCGAACTTATAATTGATAGCGTAAGCCTTACCCATGTAGTATAAAACATTTTGTTCTTTAGGTTTTCTTGAATGTACTTCATTTAAATATTCTATTGCTTTTTCTGTAGAGTCAGCAAGGTTTAAATGACATATTCCAATTTTTAAGCGATATTCTATTATTCGAGGGTGCTTATCTAAAAGTAACTGATACAAAGGTAAAGCATCATAATAGTTGTTAGCTTTGTAAAAATTCTCTGCATCAACATAATTGAACTCTTTACCTCTAGATCCAAACTGAGCAGAAAGTGTAGATGAAATAGTTAAAAAAATAACTAAAAAAAGAAAATATGACTTAATAGATTTATTCATTTCGCCAATAAATCTACGTATTTATACGCACTTATCAAATTCCTAGGCTACTATCTTCCCATTCAGAATTACAGTTTCAATATTATTTGAGCCAAAAGAATAAGGGATAAAAGCTACTGAAGAAATCTCTTTTGTAATAAACAAATTTGCTTTTTTACCCACAGCAATACTCCCATGCGAAACACTTAAGCCCATAGCATAGGCTGCGTTTATCGTGCTTGCATTTACAGCTTCTTCTGGAGTCATTTTATAATTTATACAAGCCAAGGATAATACAAAAGGCATATTACCAGAAGGTGTTGATCCTGGATTAAAATCTGTAGCCAATGAAACTGGTAAACCACTATCTATTAATCTTCTTGCTGGCGCATAAGGAATTCCTAAAAAGAAAGAACAGGAAGGTAATAATGTTGGCATTACATCCGACTGAATTAAATCTTGAATGTCTTGCTCTTCCATCACTTCTAAATGATCAACAGAGAGTGCATTATTTTTAATTCCGGCTTGTATTCCGCCAATAGAAGTAAATTGATTAACGTGAATTTTGGGAGTTAACCCAATAGCAATACCTGCCTGTAAAACACGATCTGTTTCTTCCGGAGTATAGTAATTAGTCTCACAAAAAACATCAACATAATCAGCCAAACCTTCACTTTCAATGACAGGTATCATTTTATTGATTATCAAGTCAATATATTCGCTTCTTTTTTCTTTATATTCAGTTGGAATTGCATGAGCTCCTAAGAAATTTGCCTTAATGGTTAAGTCACTTTCTGCTTTCAATCTTTTGATAACTCTGAGCATTTTCAACTCCCCTTCTACACTTAAACCATACCCGCTTTTTATCTCAACAGCTCCAGTACCAGTTTTTCTAATTTCTTCTAATCTTTTCCAAGCATCATTAAACAAATCTTCCTCAGAAGTGTTTTGTAATTTCTTTGCAGAATTTAAAATTCCTCCACCTTTCTTCGCAATCTCTTCATACGTTAAACCGTTAATTCTATCAACAAATTCTTCCTCTCTACTAGCTGCATAAACCAAATGTGTATGCGAATCGCAAAATGAAGGAAAAACCATTTTCTCGTCAGCATCCAAAATTTCTAATCCTACCCAATCAGTTATCTCTAGATCATCCATTTTACCAAAATCAACAATCAAATCATCTTCTATTGCCAACCAAGCATCTTTAATTGATGGTAAAGTTTTCATGTCTTCACCAACAACTTTCTTTTTAATTTCAGTCTCTACCTGAACTAACTCCTTGATATTCTTTATTAAAATTCTGCTCATTATTTCCGTAATTATCCCCCGAAATTAGTCAAAATTAATAGTATTTTAGCCTACACTTTTAACAAGATAATAATGGCTGGCAATTCTTTCGGAACAATATTTAAACTCACCACTTTTGGAGAATCTCATGGAGAAGCTATTGGAGGTGTAATTGATGGTTGTCCTGCTGGTTTAAAGATAGATATTGATTTTATTCAAGGAGAACTTTCCAAACGCAAACCAGGGCAATCTAAAATTGTTACTCAACGCAAGGAAGACGATGTTGTAGAAATTCTTTCTGGAGTTTTTGAAGGAGTTACTACTGGAACATCTATTGGATTTGTAATTAAAAACACAAATCAAAAATCTCAAGACTACTCTCATATTAAAGATAAATATAGACCATCACATGCCGACTATACTTATGATGCTAAATACGGTGTAAGAGATTATCGTGGAGGAGGCAGAAGTTCCGCTAGAGAAACAGCCTGTAGAGTTGTTGGTGGAGCAATTGCCCAACTCATTCTAAAACATTATGGAGTAAACGTAAACGCTTATGTTTCGCAAGTTGGAGATTTAAAAGTAATTAAACACTATTCAGAATTAGACTTCTCCACAACCTACAACAATGCAGTTCGTTGTCCGGATGAGCACTTGGTTGATATGATGTATAATTACATTGATAAAGTTAGAAAAGAAGGTGATACTATTGGCGGGATAATTAGCTGCGTGATTACTGAAACTCCAGTTGGAATTGGCGAACCAGTATTTGATCGCTTAGAAGCTGATTTAGCCAAAGCGATGCTAAGTATTAATGCAACAAAAGGTTTTGAAATTGGTTCTGGATTTGGGGGGATCACACAAAAAGGATCTGAACATAATGATGAATTTTATATTGATAATGATAATGTAAAAACTAAAACCAACAATTCTGGCGGTGTACAAGGAGGAATAAGTAATGGAGAGGATATCTTCTTTAACGTTGCTTTTAAGCCAGTTGCTACCATTATGCAAAAGCAAAACACAGTAAATAAAGACTTAAAAGAAGTAGAAATTACAGGGAAAGGGAGACATGACCCTTGCGTTTTACCTAGAGCAACTATAATAGTTGAAAGCATGGCTGCAATGGTTATGGTAGATCACATTTTAAGACATAGAACAGTACAATTATGAAAAAACTAGCATTACACTGGAAAATATTAATGGGCATGGTACTTGGAGTAGTATTCGCTTTATTAATCATTCAATTTTCTTGGGGAACTGAATTTATTAAAGATTGGATAAAACCATTTGGTAAAATGTTTATCAATGCTTTAAAATTGATAGCCGTTCCATTAATTCTTGCCTCATTAATAAAAGGTGTCTCAGATTTGAAAGACATCTCTAAGCTTTCTAAAATGGGCGGAAGAACCATTCTAACATACATCCTTACCACTGTTCTTGCGGTTTCTATTGGATTGGTTGTTGTAAATGTTATACAACCAGGTAAAAGTATTTCTGAAGAAACAAGAATTCAATTACTAGACGATTATAAAGAAGATGCTTCCAAAAGACAAGTCGCTGCAGCAGCTCAAAAAGAAACAGGACCATTACAAGCTTTACAAGATTTAATACCAAGCAATATAGTGTCAGCTGCAGCAGACAATGGAAACATGCTTCAAATTATCGTTTTCGCCATCTTTTTTGGGATGGGACTAATCTTGATTCCAGAAGACAAAGCAAAGCCCGTAAAAGGCTTCTTTGATGGATTTAATGAAGTTATTTTAAAGTTAATTGACTTAATCATGTTAGCAGCTCCTTTCGGTGTATTCTCTTTATTAGCTGCTTTAGTAGCTGAATCGCCCTCCTTAGACTTATTTCAAGCATTGCTTTGGTACGCCTTTACAGTTGTGTTAGGTTTAGCTTTAATGATTGGTGTTTACGTTATTATTGTAAAAGTATTTACTAAAAAATCGCCTGGATTCTTTTTTAAAGGCATCTCCCCTGCTCAACTCTTAGCATTCTCGACTAGCTCTAGTGCTGCTACTTTACCAGTTACAATGGAACGTGTGGAAGAACACTTAGGAGTTGAAGAAGAAGTTGCCAGTTTTGTTTTACCAATTGGAGCGACTATTAATATGGACGGAACAAGTTTATACCAAGCAGTAGCAGCAGTATTTATTGCTCAAGCCTTTGGTATGGATTTAAGCATTGGTGCTCAATTAGGAATTATTGTTACAGCAACCTTAGCTTCTATTGGTTCAGCAGCTGTACCTGGCGCAGGAATGGTTATGTTGGTAATTGTTTTAGGTCAAGCAGGAATACCTGAAGCTGGATTAGCTCTGATTTTTGCAATTGATAGACCTTTAGACATGTGTAGGACAACAGTTAATGTTACTGGAGATGCAGCAGTATCTATGCTTATTGCTAAATCTGTTGGAAAATTAAAAGATCCCCACGTTAAAAACTGGGATGATAATTATGCTAAGAAGTAACACTTGACTTTTTTTGTAAAAAATGATAATTTCATTTAATAACTATTGCAAGAAACAACTTGTCCTGAGCAAGGTCGAAGTATTAAAAACAGTTCCAGCAAAGACGTTGTCCATAATTTAACTCAAGTGAATGTTTAACATATTTAAGAGGAAACAAAAAAAAGGCTGTCCAATTTGCAACAAAGAAAAAACTTTGGCTTTTTCAGCAAGCCTTCTTGAAACTGAATATAAGGCGGAAATTAAAAAAAACGAACGAATCGGAGAAATTGATTTATATATTTGCTCTGACTGTAATACTGAATTCTTTAAAGAGGAACACATGTTTCATAAACTGACTGAAAAGCAAAAAGGATTATTAATTCAGTTTTATAAAAGAAATTTAGCCTTAAACAATAAATTCCAAGAACAAATAAATACAATTGGAATTACAGAAGACTGGAATTCGGACAAAATACTTCCTGCGAAAATTGAATTGATTAGCGGAGAAAAATATGACTTTGCAAGAATACGAATCTCAAAAAAACCTCCTTTAGGTTATTCTTATGACTATTTTAAAGATTATATATTTATAGATCAAATAAAATCTATTAAAAAAAGTGATTTTGCACTATCTAAAGAAGTTCGTGAGAAATCTAAAAATGCCGAAGAATTAAGAATGAGTTTTTATCCAACAGTTTTAAAAACTAAAGATGAAGTAAAAGTTGTTATTAATGGATTATCCCTATTCTTTAACAATCAAAACATCAAAGGTTCTGAATTAACTCTTGCAAATGAGTTCTGGGACTTTAAAAATGACAAATATATTTATGACAACGAAACTAATAATAAGGTTTTAGTCATTGTCTCGGAATAAAAAACTATGCACAAAAGCGTTAAACGAAACTTCTACAAATAGAAAATTCTCTTTGCTCTTATTTCGATAAGTATCGAGAGCAAATTCAGATTGCGTAGCTTTTCAAAACACATTTATCTCCCCCTTCGACTCCGCTCAGGGTGACAGTAAACGTGCTTTTCAAGATTTTATGCAGCCATCACTTAATTTAATAAAAATAACCCTCTTCTATTTTTACAATTCTTTATTAACACTACAATAATCAACCTATCTTTTTGTTATTTTTAATTTTTGAAATAACCTAAACGCTAATACACATATATCATGAAAAAAATCTTAAAATATTTCGGATTTACATTACTATTTTTAATCGCATTAATTATTCTACTTCCTATTATTTTTAAAGGAAAAATTGTAGATATGGTTAAAGAAGAAGCCAATAATAACCTTAATGCTAAGGTAGATTTTGGTGATTTTGACTTAGGATTGATAAGCACTTTTCCAAACTTTAATTTTGAAATTAATGATGTAAAAGTTGATGGAGTTGATCAATTTGAAGGGACGCAATTAGCAAGTATTGGAAACCTTACACTTAAAGTAGATTTAATGAGTGTAATTAGTGGTGATGAAATTAACGTTAAAACCATTAGTCTTTCTGATTTGAATGTTAACGCTATCGTTTTAGCTGACACTTCTGCCAACTGGGATATTGCTAAGGCTAGTGAGGAAACCGAAGTAGTTGAAGAGGAAACCGAAGAAGCTTCTGCTTTTAAATTAGGGTTAAAAGATTTAAGTATTACCAATGCCAACATCACTTATGTAGATGAAACAATGGATTTATCTACCGCTATTAAGAATTTAAATTTCCACTTATCTGGAGATATGACAGCTGATGTTACTGATTTAATTACAACAACAACTATTGAAGCAATGGATGTTGAAATGGAAAATGTTAAATATTTTAAGAAAACAAAAATTGAAGCAGATGCTACAATTAAAGCAGATTTAGCCAACAGTAAATATACTTTTACAGAAAACGAATTTAGAATTAATGCCTTAACACTTGGTTTAGATGGTTGGTTAGCACTATTTGAAGATAAGGATGACATTGACATGGATTTAAAATTTAGTGCTAAAAAGACTGAATTTAAAAACATTTTATCTCTTGTTCCTGCAGTTTACATGACTGATTTTGCCAATGTAAAAACAGCAGGTAAATTAGGTTTAGATGGATATGCTAAAGGAATTTACAAGGAAACTTCCCTACCCGCTTTCGGTTTAGACTTAATTGTTAGTAATGCAATGTTTAAATATCCTGATTTACCAAAATCGGTTGACAATATTAACATTGATTTACATGTTGATAATCCAGGAGGAAGCGAAGATAACACTTTTGTAAACCTTAAAAAATTCCACATGGAGTTAGCAGGAAACCCAATTGACATGCACATGAAAGTTAGAACTCCTGTCTCTGATGCTAACATTGATGGTGGAATTAAAGCTGCATTTAGTTTAGCTTCATTAAAAGATGTTGTACCAATGGAAGCTGGTGATGAAATGAATGGAGACATTAAGGCTGATGTTACTTTAAAAGGTAAGGTTTCAGCTTTAGAACAAGAAAAGTATGAAGAATTTCAAGCTGAAGGGCAGTTAGCAATTATGAATATGGATTACAAAAGTGATTCATTGCCTTATGATGTAATGTTAAATGAAATGATTTTAAACTTCTCTCCAAAATTTGTTGAATTAGCTAGTTTTAAATCTCAAATAGGAAAATCTGACATTAGCGCTAATGGTAAAATTGAAAACTTTATTGCTTATGCTTTTGCTGATGATCAAGCTTTAACAGGACGATTCAATATGAACTCTAACCTTATGGATTTAAATGAGTTTATGGAAGAAGAAACTGAAGTTGCAGCTTCAGAAGAAGGAACTACAGTTGAAGAAGAGCCATTAAGCGTAATTGAAGTTCCTAAAAACATTGATTTTGTTTTAAATACAACTATGAAAAAAGTTATCTATGATAATATGGATATTGATAACATTAAAGGTGAAATGGTTGTAAAAGATCAGAAAGTTAGCATGAATGACTTGTTTATGAACCTATTAGATGGAAGTATGGTAATGAATGGTTATTACGAAACTACTAATCCTAAAAAACCAGGATTTAGTTACGATATGGCTATTAAAGATTTTAATATCGAAACAGTAGTTGCAAACTTTAATACAATTGAAGAAATGGCTCCTTATGCTAAAAACATGAAAGGAAGATTTAATACTTCTTTAGATGTTGTTGGAGTTTTAGATCATGAAATGATGCCAGATTTAAACACCTTAACTGGTGGAGGTGTTATGCAAACTAAGAATATTAAAGTAGAAGGATTTAAAGCAACTGATAAAATAGCTAGTGTTTTAAAGAATGATAAATTTAGTAAGTTAGAGATTAACGATACAAAAATTAAATACAGCTTTAAAGATGGTAGAGTTTATACTGAACCTTTTGATATAAAATTAGGTCCAGCAACAGGAACAATGTCTGGTTCTAATGGATTTGATCAAACAATGGACAATAAGTTAACCTTAAAAGTACCGAGTAAAGATTTAGGTGCTGGTGAAGCAATGAACAAATTAAATGGGCAAGCTGGAAAATTAGGTATGAACTTAAAAACTGCTGAATTTGTTAATGTTGATGTTACTGTAAAAGGAACTGTTGATGAGCCTAAAGTAAATGTTAGCTTAAAAGATGCAGTTGGCAGCATTGTTGATGATGTGAAAGAACAAGTTATTGAACAAGTAAAAGAAAAAGTTGAAGAAGTTAAAGAAGATTTAAAAGGAAAAGCTCGTGAGCAAGCTGATAAAGTATTAGCCGAAGCTAAAAAACAAGCTGATAGAATTAGAGCTGAAGGTAAAACTGCTGCTGCTAAAGTTAGAGCCGAAGGTAAAAAACAAGCTGACGCATTAAAAAACAAAGGTGGAAACTTTTTAGAAAAAAAGGCGAATCAAGTAGCTGCTAAAAAAGTAGAAGAACAAGCTAATAAGAAAGCTGCTAAAGTTGAGGCAGAGGCTAATAAAAAAGCTGCTGATGTAGAAGCTAAAGCTAAAAGTCAAGCAGACAAGATAATGGCTGATGTAGAAAGCAAATAATTTAGTTATTTAGCTCCTAAAGAAGCTGAATAATTAAATTAAATAAGAAAAGGTAAATTGAAAAAATACAGTACAATCATATTAGCGTTCGCTATTTCTCTTGGTATTTATGCCCAAGAAGAAAATTGTCCCGAACCAGCAAAAAAAGCAGTTAAACTGTTTAACAAAGCGCAAACTGCTCCTTCTGGAGAAAGAAAAGCGATGATATTTCAGGCGACTAAAATTGACCCTAATTATTTAGAAGCAATAGATGCTTTAGCAGAAATGGCTGCAAGTAAAGAAAAAAGTGCAATGACTCCCACTGCTCTTTTAAATGCAGCTAACACTAAAAAGAAATACTGGAATCGAATTGTAGATATATGCCCTGAGTATAGAAACTTCTTACATACTATGAAGTTAGGGGACCATTACTTTAGCAAAAGAGAATT
>JAQXDJ010000218.1 GCA_029251425.1 Vicingaceae bacterium | reverse complement strand
AATTACAGGAGTTAAAGTTATTGAAGGAAATAAACATATGATTACTGGTAATTTAACTATTAAAGGAATTACCAAGCCTATTTCTTTTCCTGCTACTATAGATATGAAAGATGGAAAGTTAGGCGCTTATGCTGAAATGAAAATAGACAGAACTTTATATGATATTAAATACGGTTCAGGAAAATTCTTTGAAGGCTTAGGAGATAAAATGATTGATGATCATTTTATGATTAAATTTAAAATTGCAGCTGAGTAGTATCAAAAACATTCAAAATCAAAAAAGCCTTACGAAAATAAATCGTAAGGCTTTTTTCTTGAGGTTTCGAGCGGATTCGAACCGCTGTAGCTGGTTTTGCAAACCAGAGCCTAGCCACTCGGCCACGAAACCCTTTTGTTTAAGGTCTGCAAATCTAATAATTATTTTAATACTTTTATTGAAAATTACAGCTATGATTATCGATTTAAGAAGTGACACTGTTACTAAACCTACTCCAGAAATGAAAAACGCTATGTTTAATGCTGAGGTTGGTGATGATGTTTTTGGTGATGATCCATCAATAAATAGACTTGAACAGCTTGGAGCTGAAATGTTTGGAAAAGAGGGTGGTCTCTTTTGCCCCTCTGGTGTGATGACTAATCAAATAGCTATTAAAATTAACTCGAACTCCCCAGGAGAATTAATATGTGATGAGCTTTCTCATGTCTATAAATATGAAGGTGGTGGAATTGGTTTTAATGCAGGTTTAGCCACAAAACTAATTAAGGGGAATGCTGGTCAAATTACTGCCGAACAAATAGAAGCTGCAATTAATCCCGATGACATTCATTTTCCTGAAACGCAATTAGTGAGCTTAGAAAACACTTGCAATAAAGGGGGTGGAACTATTTACCCATTATCTGAAATAAAAAAAATAAAAACGTTGTGTGATGAAAAAAATTTAACACTCCATTTGGATGGTGCGAGAGTTTTTAACGCATTAGTAGAAGCGGATTATACTGCAAAAGAACTGGGAGAACAATTTGATACTATTTCTGTTTGTTTATCAAAGGGGCTAGGCGCTCCTGTTGGATCTCTTTTACTAGGAACAAAACAAGACATTATAAAAGCTAGGAGAATTAGAAAAATATTAGGCGGAGGAATGCGTCAAGCTGGTTATCTTGCTGCGGCAGGAATTTATGCTTTAAAAAATAATATTGAGCGGCTAAAAGAAGATCACACAAGAGCAAAAGCTCTTGGTAATGTTTTGAAGAAACTTTCCTTTGTAGAAAAAGTTCTTCCTGTATATACCAATATTGTAATTTTTGAAATAATAGAAACCATAGATTTAAACACCATTATCCAGCAATTAGCTGATAAAAACATTAAAGTTGTTGCATTTGGACCACAACAAATAAGAATGGTGACTCACCTTAATTTTACCAATGAGATGTTAGAAGAAACAATTAAAACACTTGTAAGTTTAAGTTAAAACTCATTACATAAAGTTACTTTTACATTATGATTCAAATTGACGATACAGTAGTTTCAGAATTACTTTTAGAAAAAACGTTTGTCTGTAATTTAGATAAATGCATGGGTGCTTGTTGTGTTGAAGGTGATGCAGGGGCCCCCTTGTTAGAAGAAGAGCTTGAAGAGTTAGAAAAAGTATATCCTTTAACTAAAAAATACCTTTCAGAAAAAAATATAAAAGCTTTAGATCAAGATTTATACACTCTTGATCATGACGGGGAATTTGTTACCCAACTAGAAGGTGATGCGGAATGCGCTTTTGTTTATTATGATGAAAAAGGAATTACAAAATGTTCTATTGAACAGGTTTATTTAGATGGAGATACCGATTTTAAAAAACCTATTTCTTGTCACTTATTTCCTGTGCGATTAACCAAATACAAAAACTTTACTGCTGTAAATTATGCTTATTGGGATATTTGTGATGATGCTTGTGAACTCGGAGAACAATTGGGTGTAAAAACGTATCAATTTTTAAAAGAGCCTTTAATCAGAAGGTTTGGGGGAAAATGGTTTGAAGAATTAGAATTGGTTGATCAACATTTGAATAAATAATTCCTATAAATTAGGTAAAAAAAATCAATCGACCAACTCTTTTTTTCTGTCGTTAAGCAAAAAATATACTTCCACGAGCTAAATCTCTTTGGTGTCAATTAGTTAGGTTATTTATAATTTTTTATACACATATTTTTAGCGAATCAAGTTGTTAAAAACTTCGATTAATTGTTAATTATTTTCTGTTGCCACACCCAAAAAAAATCCCAATTTTTGTAGTCCAATTTGTTTCCAACAGGAGATTTCTGGTAAAACACATAACAAACTTCGGGCGTAAAACCCTGTTAAGCAGAACATTGCTTTGCTTAAATTTAAAAACAAAAAAAGATGGAAGAAAACACAAAAACGAAAGAGGAATTAAGCATTGACGCTATTTTGCCAGAAAATACTGTTGTAGCTCACGAAGAACCTATCTTAAAAGACAACCCAAATCGTTTTGTTTTATTTCCAATTCAGCACGATGATATTTGGCAAATGTATAAAGATCAGCAAGCATCAATTTGGACTGCAGAAGAAATAGATTTGTCTCAAGATTTAAATGACTGGGAAAATAAATTAAATGATGACGAAAGATATTTCGTAAAACACGTTTTAGCATTTTTTGCTGCAAGTGATGGAATTGTAAACGAAAATTTAGCTGAGAACTTTTTAAGTGAAGTTCAATATACTGAAGCAAAATTCTTTTACGGGTTTCAGGTAATGATGGAAAATGTTCATTCAGAAACATATTCTTTATTAATTGATACTTACATCAAAGACAATAAAGAGAAAGACTACTTGTTTAACGCTATCGAAACTTTCCCTCCTGTAAGAAAAAAAGCTGATTGGGCTATGCGTTGGATTGATAACGGAAGTTATGCTGAACGTTTAATTGCTTTTGCCGCAGTTGAAGGGATTTTCTTCTCTGGTTCTTTCTGTTCTATTTTCTGGTTAAAGAAAAGAGGTTTGATGCCAGGTTTAACTTTCTCTAATGCGTTAATCTCAAGAGATGAAGGAATGCACATGGATTTTGCATGTTTATTATACAATAATCACTTAGTAAATAAACTTTCCAAAGAAAAAATTACTGGAATTATTACCGATGCGGTAAGAATTGAAGCTGAATTTGTAACTGAATCTTTACCAGTTAGATTAATTGGGATGAATGCTGATTTAATGAATCAATATATTGAGTTTGTTGCTGATAGGTTATTGGTTCAATTAGGTTGTGACAAAGTTTACAACACTACAAACCCTTTCGATTTTATGGACATGATTTCTTTGCAAGGAAAAACAAACTTCTTTGAAAAGAGAGTTGCTGAATATCAAAAAGCAGGAGTATCTAACAGTACTCAAGATTTAAACGAAGGATTTAGTTTAGACGAAGATTTTTAACACATAAACCAATTAACAACCCCAATAAGACCTCGAAACAATGGATGTACTTAAAAGAGACGGAAGAAAAGAGCCTGTACAATTTGACAAAATCACCGCAAGAATTAAAAAGCTTTGCTGGGGATTAAACGCATTAGTTGACCCAACCAAAGTTGCCATGCGTGTAATTGAAGGGTTATATGATGGTGTAACTACTACTGAACTAGACAATTTAGCCGCTGAGGTTGCCGCAACAATGACTGTTCAGCATCCTGATTTTGCTTTATTAGCTTCAAGAATTGCTGTTTCTAACCTACATAAAGCAACTGATAAAAGTTTTTCTACCACAATGGAAAACCTTTACAATTATGTTGATCCAAAAACCAATGAAAAAGCACCTTTATTAGCTCCGGATGTTCACGAAATTATCCAAAAAAATGCTGACACTTTTGATTCTGCTATTATTTACGATAGAGATTTTAACTATGACTTCTTTGGATTTAAAACACTAGAAAGAGCTTATTTATTAAAATTAGATGGAAAAGTTGCTGAGCGTCCACAGCACATGTTAATGAGGGTCTCTATCGGGATTCATAAAGAAGATGTTGATGCAGCAATTGAAACATATAACTTAATGTCGGAAAAATGGTTTACACATGCTACTCCTACATTATTTAATGCAGGTACGCCTAAACCACAAATGTCTTCTTGTTTCTTATTAGCAATGCAAGATGATAGTATTTCTGGTATTTATGATACTTTAAAACAAACTGCTCAAATTTCACAATCTGCTGGAGGAATTGGAATTAGTATTCACAATGTTAGAGCAACAGGTTCTTATATTAAAGGAACTAACGGACAATCTAACGGAATTGTACCAATGTTGAGAGTATTTAACGATACCGCACGTTATGTTGACCAAGGAGGAGGAAAAAGAAAAGGTTCTTTTGCTGTTTATTTAGAACCTTGGCATGCTGATGTTTTTGATTTCTTAGATTTAAAAAAGAATCACGGAAAAGAAGAACAAAGAGCAAGAGATTTATTCTACGCAATGTGGACTCCAGATTTATTCATGAAAAGAGTTGAAGCTGATGCTGATTGGACTTTAATGTGTCCACACGAATGCCCAGGTCTTTATGATTCTTACGGAGCAGAATTTGAAGCGCTTTACACAAAATACGAAGCAGAAGGAAAAGGACGAAAAACAATTAAAGCGCGTGATTTGTGGAACACTATTCTAGAATCACAAATTGAAACAGGAACTCCTTACATGTTATATAAAGATTCATGTAACGAGAAATCAAACCAAAAAAACTTAGGTACAATTCGTTCTTCAAACTTATGTACTGAAATAATGGAATACACCTCTAAAGATGAAGTTGCAGTATGCAACTTAGCTTCTTTAGCACTTCCTAAATTTGTAATTGACGGCAAGTTTGATCACCAAAAGTTATTTGATATTACTTACGTTGCTACAAAAAACTTAAACAGAATAATTGATAATAATTACTACCCTGTTCAAGAGGCAGAAAACTCTAATTTCAGACACCGACCAATTGGTCTAGGTGTTCAAGGTTTAGCTGATGCGTTTATTATGCTAAGAATGCCTTTCGAATCTGACGAAGCAAAAGCTTTAAATAAAGAAATTTTTGAGACAATTTATTATGCATCAATGACTGCATCTAAAGACCTAGCAAAAGTTGATGGAGCTTATGAATCTTATGCTGGATCTCCAGTGTCTCAAGGAGTTTTCCAATACGATATGTGGGGGGTTACTCCATCTGACAGATGGGAATGGGATATTTTAAAAGAAGAAGTTGCAAAATACGGAGTAAGAAACTCTTTATTGTTAGCGCCTATGCCAACAGCATCTACTTCTCAAATTTTAGGAAACAATGAGTGTTTTGAGCCTTATACTTCTAATATTTATACAAGAAGGGTATTGTCAGGAGAGTTTATTGTAGTTAATAAGCACTTATTAAGAGATTTAAATAAGTTAGGTTTATGGAACGATGACTTAAAAAATGAAATCATGTTAGCGAATGGTTCTATTCAAGACATTCCTGAAATCCCACAAAACTTAAAAGATTTATATAAAACTGTTTGGGAAATTAAACAACGTAACATTATTGACATGTCTGCTGACAGAGGGGCTTACATCTGTCAATCACAATCTTTAAATCTGTTTGTTGAAAGTCCAAACATGGCGAAATTAACTTCTATGCATTTCCACGCTTGGAAAAAAGGTTTAAAAACAGGAATGTATTACCTAAGAACAAAAGCTGCTCGTGATGCTGTTAAGTTTACTGTTGACACATCTGCTAAGGCCGCTCCACAACCAACAGCTAAAGAGCTAGAAGAAGCTGCAATTTTAGCTTGTTCAATAGACAACCCAGACGATTGTGAAATGTGCTCGGGATAAGAATTTTGTCTTCATGACATAAAAGATCCTTCTTTTAAGAGCGTCTCTCGTTGAAAAACAGAGGCGCTTTTTTATATCATTTTTGTTTTATTAAAAATTAAGTACTTTTAATCCCATTCAAAAAAGAATTTATGAAGGGTTTTAAGCATTTTTTCATCGTAATTGTTTGCTGTTTAACAACATCAGTAACATTTAGTCAAAACAATACTATCAAACTAAATTTTAAAAAATTTAGTGATGATGATAAGAAAAAATTAAACACTGCTGAAGAACTATATATTGATTTAGACTATCGAGCTGCTCAACCACTATATGAGGAGTTAAATATAACTTACCCGCAGGAAGATTATATTTCGTATCGATTAGGTATGTGTTATTTAGAGAAAGAAGACTCTTATAGCAAAGCTGTTAAAACCTTAAAACCTGTTGCAGAAAAATATCCTGAAGCTGCAGACATTAAATTTTATTTAGGAAAAGCATACCATTTGAATTATCAGTTTGATGAAGCAATAAAAGAGCTTAACGAGTACTTAAATCAAAAAATTATAAAAAGCCAACGTCCTGTTACTGAACGATTAATTCAAAACTGTGAGAACGCTAAAAAATTAGTTGAGAACCCAATTGAAGTTGACATTACTAATATTGGTGGGCCAATTAATAGTGAAGCTGCAGAATACGTTCCTGTTGTTTCTTCTGATGAAAAAGTAATGCTATTTACTTACGCTGGAAAAAAATCCAAAAGAGGGATGGAGGATGTTTTTAGAACTGAAAAGAAAAAGGATGGAACTTGGGATGAACCTAAAGCCCTGGGTGATAACATTAATGGAATTGACAACGATGCTTGTATTGCTCTATCTCCAGACGGCCAGGTTTTGTTTGTTTATAGAGATGACCCTAAGAAAAAGGGAGAAATATATTACAGTAAGTTAAACGGAAAAAAGTGGGAGACTGCCACACCATTGTTAGGGGATGTTAACACCAATCATTGGGAGGGAAGCTGCTCTTTGTCTGCTGATGGGAAAACACTTTATTTTACAAGTGATAAACCGGAGGGTTTTGGTGGTAGAGATATTTATAAAGCAACATTAATAAACGATAGTATTTGGGGTAATGTAGAAAATTTAGGCCCAACAATTAACACTCCATATAATGATGATGCGCCATTCTTTCATCCAGATGGTAGAACATTGGTGTTTAGTTCTGAAGGACATAACAGTATGGGTGGGTATGATGTATTTCACACGCAGTTAAAAATTGATAGTACATGGAAACCTGTAGAAAACATTGGGCACCCAATAAACAGCCCTGACAGAGATACTTATTATGTACTTTCTGCCGATGGAAAAACAGGGTATTTTTCTTCAGGAAGAGCTGGTGGATATGGAAAACAAGATCTTTATACAGTAATTCCAGGGCTGATAGGATATAAACCTGCAGTTGCTATGATTAGTGGTGTAGTTACATTAAACGATGTGCCTCACGCTGCCGAAATAACTGTAAATTTTACTGACAACAAAAGGCTTTACACCAACACTGAAGCCAACTCTGAATCTGGAGAGTATTTAGCTACATTGCCTACAAGCCACGAATATGTTGTTGAATATAAATTGAAAGATTTTGACTTTTCAAAATTAAAGGGTGATTCTATCATTGTAAAAACTTTTGCCGTTGCTGAATCTGATACAATGGTAAAAATGGATGTACCCATTAAGTTTTATACAGATAGCTTTATTGTTGAAGAAAACAAAAAAATTGCTGAAACTAATAAAAAAACAAAAGCTGAAGGGTTAATTTTTAAAGTTCAGATTGCTGCTTATAATTTCCCAGACAATTACGATCATAAGCGTTTAAGAGGTTTAGGGAAAATTGAAAAGCTCGTATTAGATGATAATATTACTCGTTTTACAATTGGCGGAGAGTTTAAAACATTTGAGAAAGCAAGTAAACATAACGAGAAAGTAAAAGCCAAGGGACAAACAGATGCATTTATTACCGCTATTTATGAGGGTAAACGTGTTTACTTACAAGACTTAATTGATAAAGGCATTTTTAAGAAGCCCGAGGAAAACTCAGAAACAGAAGAATAAAAAAAAGGCTACTTAATATAAGTAGCCTTTTTTTTATTCTTGATTATCATTTATAAATCCATCTAATTTTAATCTTCTCTACAATTAAAAACAGTGCTGGTACCACAATTAATGTTAAGAATGTTGCGATAAACAATCCGTAAATAATTGTCCAAGCTAGTGGGCCCCAAAAGATAACATTATCTCCTCCCATATAAATATGAGCATCAAACTCACTAAATAAAGTAAAGAAGTTTATGTTTAAACC
>JAQXDJ010000217.1 GCA_029251425.1 Vicingaceae bacterium | reverse complement strand
TGTTTAAACCTAGGGTTCTTTTTGTTAATTACGTACAAACGACCTTTTCGTCTAACAATTTTGCAGTCTGCACTTCTTTTCTTTACTGATGCTCTTACTTTCATCTTACTAATATTTATTTAATCAAAATGATTAAAAAGTTATTTATATCTAAATGTTATTCTTCCTTTTGTTAAGTCGTATGGAGACATCTCCAATTTAACTTTATCTCCAGGTAAAATTCTTATATAATGCATTCTCATTTTACCAGAAATGTGCGCAATAAGTATATGCCCATTTTCTAATTCAACTCTAAATGTAGCATTAGATAATGCTTCTATTATAGTTCCGTCTTGTTCTATAGATGCCTGTTTTGCCATCGTATATCTTTAATTTTTGTTTTTTAATACTTCTTCAACAAATTCATGTGTTGATAAAACTTCTGCTTTTCCTTTTCTTATTGCTACATCATGTTCAAAATGTGCTGATGGCATTCCATCTACAGTAATAATGGTTGTACCATCACTAGCTTCTTTCACTCCTCTTTTTCCCATGTTAATCATAGGTTCAATAGCAATTACCATCCCTTCTTTAAGTTGTAATCCAGTTCCTCTTCTTCCATAATTAGGTACTTGAGGTTCTTCATGTAAATCACGACCTAAACCATGACCTACTAATTCTCTTACAACTCCATACCCATTCTCTTCCGCATGACTCTGTACCGCATATCCAATATCACCAATTCGTTTTCCAACAACAGCCTGTTCAATGGCTCTGTTCAAGCATTCCTTAGTAACATCTAATAACTTTTTTATTTCAGATTTAACTTCCCCTACCTCAAAGGTATAAGCAGCATCCCCATAAAAGTCATTCATTAATGTACCACAATCAACAGAAATAATATCGCCATCTTGTAATGGTTTATCGTTTGGTATTCCGTGAACTACAGCATTATTAACTGATGTACATAACGTATTAGGGAAATCATACATTCCTAAAAATCCAGGAATAGCACCATTATCTCTAATAAATTCTTCAGCTACTTTATCTAATTGAAGCGAGGTAACACCTGGCTTAATTAATTTAGCAACTTCAGCTAAAGTTTTTCCAACAAGCAAAGAACTTAATCTTATTAATTCTATTTCTTCATCCGTTTTATAAATGACCTTCCCCATCTCACTAACAACTTTATCCAGCCATTCCTACACCAGCAGCAGATCTTCCTTTAATCTTACCAGTTTTCATTAATCCATCATAATGACGCATTAATAAATGACTTTCTATTTGTTGTAACGTATCTAATATTACTCCTACCATAATCAATAATGATGTTCCTCCGTAGAAGTATGAAAATGCTTGGTTAACTCCTGCTAAAGCAGCAAATGCTGGTAAGATAGCAACTAAAGCTAAAAACATAGATCCTGGCAAAGTTATTCTCGACATTACATCATCAATAAATTCAGCAGTTTTCTTTCCTGGTCTAATTCCCGGAATAAATCCTCCGTTTCTTTTCATCTCATCAGCCATCTGATTAGGATTAACCGTAACAGCAGTATAAAAATATGTAAACGCTACAATCATTAAAAAGAACGTTAAGTTATATCCAAATCCATTTGGGTTACCAAATACAGTAATGATCCAACTTGATGCAGCTCCACTTTCTCCAAAACTTGCAACAGTCATTGGTACAAACATAATTGCTTGAGCAAAAATTATTGGCATTACACCAGAAGCATTTACTTTTAAAGGGATATATTGTCTTACTCCTCCATATTGTTTATTACCAACAACACGTTTTGCATACTGTACAGGTATACGCCTTGTACCTTGTACTAACAATATTGAAACTACAATAACTAATAACAAAACTGCAATTTCTAAAAGGATAACAATAATACCGCCAGTTCCACTAGCTCCCATTCTATTTCCTATTTCAAATACAAATGCAGAAGGAAGATTAGCAATAATACCAATCATAATCAATAAAGAAATTCCGTTACCAATACCTTTTTCAGTTATTCTTTCACCAATCCACATTACAAATACAGTCCCTGTAATCAAAATCAACACAGTAGAAACCCACCACATTGGCCCATCATTAGGTACAACACCTGGATTATTTGCTACTTGAGAAGCAATATAACCTGGAGCTTGAAATCCTGTAATAACGATTGTTAAAACTCTTGTAATCTGATTAATTTTTCTTCTACCACTTTCTCCTTCTTTCTGTAAACGTTGAAAGAAAGGTATTGCCATTCCTAATAGTTGGATAACAATAGAAGCAGAAATATAAGGCATAATACCTAATGCAAATATAGATGCTCTACTAAAAGCACCACCTGCAAAAATATTTATCAAATCCATAATACCACCTCCAGCTTTACCTGAATTTGCTAATTCTAAAGCAGCAGCATCTACACCTGGTAGTACTACATAAGAACCTAATCTATATACTAATAACAAACTTAGAGTAGTGATGATACGCGCACGTAAATCTTCAATACTCCAAATGTTTTTTATGGTTTGAAAAAAGTTTTTCATCTCTTATAATTAATCTTCTTTTTTAGTTCTGTCTTTTTTTGCAACGTAAGTAGCAGTAGCTTTACCACCAGCTTTTTCAATTGCAGCTAAAGCACTTTTTGAAAACTGATCAACTGTTACATCTAATTTAGCAGTTAATTCACCTCTTCCCAAAATTTTAACTAAATCATTTCTTGAAATGATTCCATTAGCTAATAATACTTCTCTAGTAATTTCAGTTACTTTTTTAGTATCCGCTAAAAACTGTAAAGTATCAAGGTTAACACCTTTAAACTCTACTCTATTTCTGTTTGTAAAACCAAATTTAGGTACACGCTTTTGAAGTGGCATTTGCCCACCTTCAAATCCTACTTTTCGCGAGTAACCAGATCTTGATTTAGCTCCTTTATGACCTCTTGTTGAAGTTCCGCCTTTTCCAGATCCTTGACCACGTCCGATTCGCTTTCGCTGTTTCGTTGCACCTTCTGCTGGTTTTAAATTTGATAAGTCCATTATATAAATCTTAAACTATTATTATTTTACTTCTTCTACTGAAAGTAAGTGTTGAACTTTAGCAATCATTCCCATTATTTGAGGAGTTGCTTCATGCTCTACAACCTTGTGCATTTTCTTTACACCTAAAGCTGTCAATGTTTTCTTTTGACGAGCTGGTTGCTTAATCTTACTTTTAATTTGTTTTATTTTAACTTTTGCCATCGCTTCTTAAGTTTGTCTATCCGTTAAAAACTCTATCTAATTCAATTCCTCTTTGATCAGCAACTGTATATGCATCTCTCATTTGAGCTAAAGCAGCTATTGTTGCTTTTACCACATTTTGAGGATTTGAAGAACCTTTCGATTTTGCTAGAACATCTTTAATTCCAACACTTTCGAATACTGCACGCATTGCTCCACCAGCAATTACACCAGTACCGTGAGCTGCAGGTCTCATAAAAACTTCTGCACCAGAATACTTAGCAGTCATTTCGTGAGGAACTGTTCCGTTAATAATTGGAACTTTAATACAGTTCTTTTTTCCTAAATCTATTCCTTTAGTAATTGCTTCTGTAACTTCGTTAGCTTTCCCTAAACCGTGTCCTACAACACCATTTTCATCTCCAACTACAACCATTGCAGAAAAACTAAAATTTCTACCACCCTTAGTAACTTTTGTTACTCTGTTAATAGCTACTAATTTGTCTTTCAACTCAGCTTCACTAGCTCTTACTTGTTTTGCATTTGATTTTGCCATGTCTTTCTTTTAAATATCAAATTAAAATTTAAGTCCTCCTTCACGAGCAGCTTCAGCCAAAGCTTTAACTCTACCGTGATATAAGTAACCACCTCTATCAAAAGCAATTTTTTCAATTCCTGCTTTAGTCGCTTTTTCAGCAATTGCTTTACCTACAATGGCAGCAACTTCTGTTTTAGTTCCTTTTGCTTTGATATCTTTTTGTTTAGAAGACGCAGCAACTAAAGTAGTTCCTGTTGCATCATTAATAATTTGAGCATAAATCTCTTTATTACTTCTGAATACAGCTAATCTAGGTTGTTCTGAAGTTCCAGTAACAATCTTTCGAACTCTTCTTTTAATTCTTAATCTTCTCTCGTTTTTAGTCAGTGCCATAATTATTTTATTATGATATATTATTTAGCAGCTGATTTACCAGCTTTTCTTCTTAATTGTTCTCCTACGAACTTAATTCCTTTTCCTTTATATGGCTCAGGCTTTCTAAAAGATCTAATTTTTGCAGCAACATGACCTAACAATTGTTTATCATGTGACTCCATAGTTACGATTGGGTTTTTCCCTCTTTCAGATTCGCAAGTAACTTTAATCTCTTCTGGTAATTCAATTACAATTGCATGAGAAAATCCTAATAACAATTCTAATTTTTGACCTTGATTTGAAGCTCTATATCCAACACCAACTAATTCTTGTTTTGTTGTATAACCTTTAGAAACACCTTCAACCATATTAGCAATTAATGATCTGTATAAACCATGTTTTGCTTTATGATCTTTTTGTTCAGTGTGTCTTTTTACAGTAACTTCATTACCTTCAACTTCTACCGAAATAGCAGTATCAATATCCTGTGTTAATTCACCTTTAGGACCTTTAACAGTCACTAACCCTTTTTCAGCGCTAACTTCAACTCCTTGTGGAATTTCTACAGGTGCGTTTCCTACTCTTGACATAACTTAAATTCTTTCTTCGTTTATTAATATATATGGCATAAAACCTCGCCACCAACGTTTTCTATTCTTGCCTCTTTATCAGTCATTACACCTTTAGAAGTTGAAACGATAGCAATACCTAATCCATTAATTACTCTAGGCATTGTTGCAACACCAGTAAAATTTCTTAATCCTGGTTTACTAATTCTTTGCAATTTAGTAATTGCTGAAACCTTAGATTCTGGATGATATTTTAAAGCAATTTTAATATTACCTTGAACTGCATCATCTTCAAACTTATAGTTTAAGATGTACCCCTTATCAAACAAAATCTTAGTGATTTCTTTTTTCATGTTTGATGCTGGAATATCAACAACTCTATGCTTAGCGCTAACTGCGTTTCTAAGTCTTGTTAAATAATCTGCTATTGGATCTGTCATGATTAATCCTTCTTTTTAAATAATATTTTTTACCAACTTGCTTTTGTAATTCCTGGTATCAATCCTACTGATGCCATTTCTCTAAATGTAACACGAGATATTCCGAATTGTCTCATATAACCTCTAGGTCTTCCTGTTAATTTACATCTATTGTGTAATCTAACTTTAGAAGAATCTCTAGGTAATTTTTGTAACGCATCCCAATCACCAGCAGCTTTTAATGCAGCTCTTTTATCTGCATATTGAGCAACTAATCTTTCTCTTTTGCGTTCTCTCGCTTTCATTGATTCCTTAGCCATGTTGTCTTAATTTTTCTTAAATGGTAAACCAAATTCTGTTAATAATGCTTTTCCTTCTTCATCAGTTTGTGCAGATGTAACAATTGTTATATCCATACCACTAATATTCTTTACTTTATCAATGTCGATTTCAGGAAAGATAATTTGTTCTTTAACACCTAAAGTGTAGTTCCCTCTTCCATCAAAACCTGTAGCGTTGATTCCTCTAAAATCTCTTGTTCTAGGTAACGAAACAGAAACTAATCTATCCAAAAATTCATACATTTTATCACCACGTAAAGTAACTCTTGCTCCAATTGGCATTCCTTTTCTCAATTTGAAATTAGAAATATCCTTTTTAGAATAAGTTGCATTTGCTTTTTGTCCTGAAATGATAGTCATTTCATTAACAGCATCTTCAACCATTCTTTTATCAGAAACTGCTCCACCAACTCCTTGGTTTAAACAAATCTTCTCGATTTTAGGAACTTGCATCACCGTAGTGTATGAAAATTTCTCTTTTAAAGAAGCAATAATTTCTTCTTTATACTGTGTTTTTAATCTAGGTGCATAACTCATGATATAACCTCCCCTGATTTTTTAGCGTAACGAACTTTTTTTCCTGCATCATCCACTTTTCTTCCAACTCTTGATGGTTTCCCTGATTTAGGATCAATAACCATTAAGTTAGAAATATGAATTGGTGCTTCTTCTTTTACAATCCCTCCATCAGGATTTGCAGCATTAGGTTTTGTATGTTTTGATATCATTTTAATATCAGAACCTTCAACTATTGCTCTACTTTTTTCAGGATATACTTTTCTAACAACACCTTGAGCACCTTTCGATTCTCCAGCCATCACCTGAACTGTGTCTCCTTTCTTTATGTGTAATTTAGCCATAACTAAAATTTAATCTCTTTTATAATACTTCTGGAGCCAATGAAACTATTTTCATAAACTCTCTATCACGCAATTCTCTTGCTACTGGTCCGAAAATACGAGTTCCAGACATTTCACCACCTTCATTTAAAATAACTGCAGCATTATCATCAAACCTAATGTAAGATCCATCTGGCCTTCTGATTTCTTTTTTTGTTCTTACAACAACCGCCTTAGCAACTGCTCCTTTTTTCATGTTACCTGAAGGCATTGCATGCTTAACAGAAACAACAATAGTATCACCAATAGAAGCGTATCTTTTTTTAGATCCACCTAGCACTTTGATACAAAGTACTTCTTTAGCACCGCTGTTGTCTGCAACTTTTAATCTTGATTCAGTCTGTATCATAACTTATTTCGCTCTTTCAATAATTTCAACTAATCTCCAACATTTGTTTTTACTCATTGGTTTGATTTCCATGATTTTAACAGTGTCACCAATGTTACAATCATTTTTTTCATCATGAGCCATAAACTTAGTTGTAGTTTTTAGGAACTTACCATACATAGCGTGTTTTACTTTACGCTCTACTGCAATAGTAATGGATTTATCCATTTTATTACTGGTAACTAAACCTACTCTTTCTTTTCTTAAATTTCTATTTTCCATCACAACAATTATTTTGCTTGAAGTTCTCTTTTTCTTAATTCAGTTTTAAGCCTAGCAACAGTTCTTCTAGTTTGCTTAATTTGCATTGGATTTTCCAATGGAGAAACTGCATGGCTTAACTTCATTTTAGCCAAAACTTCCTTCTGTTCTGCAAATTTTTCAGTTAAATCGTCAACCGAAAGGTCTTTTATATCTAGTTGTTTCATCGTCTTAAATTATTTTCCTGCGTAATCTCTTCTAATAACAAACTTCGTTTTAATTGGTAGCTTTTGCGCTGCTAACCTCATTGCTTCTTGAGCAATTTCAGTTGGCACACCATCAATTTCGAAAATGATTTTACCTGGCTTAACAGTAGCTACCCATAATTCCGGAGCTCCTTTCCCTTTCCCCATTCTTACCTCTGCAGGCTTTTTAGTTACAGGCTTATCTGGAAATACTCTAATCCATACTTGCCCTTCTCTTTTCATGTATCTTGTTACTGCAATCCTTGCTGCTTCAATTTGTCTTGCTGTCATCCAACATTCCTCTAAAGCTTTGATAGCAAACGATCCAAATGCAATTTGATTTCCTCTCTGAGCGTTTCCTTTCATACGCCCCTTCTGCATTTTTCTGAACTTCGTTCTTTTTGGTTGTAACATTGTCTTTTATTTTAAAATCGTATTCTTAACTTATTATCTTCTGTTTCCACCTCTATTTCCGCCTGGTCTCTTTCTGTCATTACCACTTCTTCCTTTTCCCTTTCCTTTTGCTTGACCTACATTCGGAGATAAATCTCGTTTTCCGTAAATTTCACCTTTACAAATCCATACTTTAACACCGATTCTTCCGTATTGAGTATGAGCTTCAGTTAAAGCATAATCAATGTCAGCTCTAAAAGTATGTAATGGGATTCTTCCATCTTTATAACCTTCAGTTCTTGCCATCTCAGCACCACCTAATCTTCCAGCACACTGAACTTTAATTCCTTCAGCTCCCATTCTCATTGAAGATTGAACTGCCATTTTTGCTGCTCTTCTAAAAGAAATTCTTCCTTCAATTTGCTTAGCAACACTATCAGCAACTAATTTTGCATCAAGCTCTGGCCTTTTAATCTCAAAAATGTTAATCTGAACATCCTTACTAGTAATCTTTTTAAGTTCTTCTCTTAACTTATCAACTTCTTGTCCGCCTTTTCCGATAATAATACCAGGTCTAGAGCTGTTAATAGTAATAGTGATTAACTTTAAAGTTCTTTCGATAATAATTTTAGAAACACTTGCTTTGTGCAAACGAGCCATTAAATACTTTCTAATTTTGTAGTCTTCAACTATTTTATCTCCATAGTCGTTTCCACCGAACCAGTTAGAATCCCATCCTTTAATGATTCCTAATCTGTTTGAAATTGGATTTACTTTTTGTCCCATTATGCTTCTACTTTTTTACTGTCAACAATTAATGTAACGTGATTAGATCTTTTTCTGATTCTATGTGCACGTCCTTGTGGTGCAGGCTGAATTCTTTTCATCATTCTAGCACTATCTACCATAATCTCTTTAATAATCAAGTTATTATCTTCTGGTCTTTCACCTTCGTTTTTAGCTTCCCAATTTGCAATTGCAGATCTCAACAATGTTTCTAATCTTTTAGCTGCATCTTGTGGACTAAACTGTAAAATCCCTAACGCTTTAAATACTTCTTCTCCTCTGATCATATCAGAAACTTTTCTCATTTTTCTCGGAGAAGTTGGACAGTTATTTAGTTTCGCAAAACTAATCGTTTTGTTTACTTCCTTATTCTGTTCCGCTCTATTTCTTTTTCTAGCACCCATGGTTAACTATTTTATCTTTTTTTCTTTTTATCCGCACCGTGACCTCTGTAAGTTCTAGTTGGAGCAAACTCTCCTAACTTGTGACCTACCATATTTTCAGTTACGTAAACCGGAATAAATTTATTTCCATTATGAACAGCAATTGTTAACCCTACAAAATCCGGTGAAATCATTGATGCTCTTGACCAAGTTTTAATTACAGTTTTTTTAGTTGACTGCTGAGCAATTTCTACTCTAGTCTGTAACTTGTAATGTATAAATGGTGGTTTTTTTAGTGAACGACTCATATCTTAATTATTTCTTTCTTCCTTCAATAATATACTTACTAGACGCTTTCTTAGGTGCTCTAGTTTTATAACCTTTAGCTGGAATACCATTTCTTGATCTTGGGTGCCCTCCTGAAGATTTACCTTCACCACCACCCATTGGGTGATCAACTGGATTCATAACTACACCTCTAACTCTTGGTCTTCTACCCAACCATCTGCTACGCCCTGCTTTACCAGACCTTTCTAACATATGCTCAGCATTAGAAACTGTTCCAATTGTAGCTTTACAAGTAGCCAAGATTAATCTTGTTTCACCAGAAGGTAATTTAACCACTACAAACTTTCCGTCTTTTGCTGTAAGTTGAGCATAAGAACCTGCACTTCTTGCCATTTTAGCACCCTGCATTGGTCTTAACTCTACATTATGAATTACTGTACCTAATGGAATATCACTTAAGAATAAAGTGTTCCCAACTTCTGGCTCAGCTTCTTTACCAGACATTATTTCTTGTCCAACTTGAAGTCCGTTTGGTGCAATAATATATCTTTTCTCACCATCCTTATAAAAGATTAAAGCAATTCTTGCAGTTCTTCCTGGATCGTATTGAATAGAATTTACTACTCCAATTATTCCGTCTTTATCTCTTTTGAAATCAACTTCACGATTTTTTTGCTTATGACCACCACCAATGTAGCGCATAGTCATCTTTCCCGTGTTGTTTCTACCACCTGATTTAGTTCTACCTTTAATTAAGCTTTTTTCTGGCTTAGCTGTAGTAACTGTATCAAATACATTTACAATCTTATGTCTTTGCCCAGGCGTTGTGGGTTTTAATTTTCTTACTGCCATTTTTTTTTATATCTTAAGAGGGTTGGAGCCCCCATATAGTGAATACTAAAATTATATGTTGCTATAGAAATCTATAACATCTCCGTCAGCAACTGTTATAATTGCCTTTTTAAATTTATTTGTCTTTCCTTTGATCAATCCTGCCTTTGTATTTCTTGTCTTAGACTTCCCTCCGTAGTTCATAGTATTTACTGATTCAACAGACACACCATAAGCTTTCTCAACTGCATTTTTAATCTCTATCTTGTTTGCTGTAAACTTAACAACAAAACCGTAACGATTTAAACTCTCGCCCTGGTCTGTCATTTTTTCTGATACAACAGGTTTCATTAAAATTCCCATCACTTAACTTATTTTAATATATTTTCAATTATTTCAATTGATCCTTCTGCTAAAATAACACTTGATGCATTCATCAAATCGTAAGTGTTTATTTCCGAAGCAGTTACCACTTTTGCTTTCTTCAAATTTCGGGATGACAAATATACATTTTTATTTGACTCAGACACCACTAATAATGATTTTTTATCAAGAGCATCAAAATTTTCTAAAATTTCAGTGTACTTTTTAGTCTGTGGAGCATCAAATGAAAAGTCTTCCAACACAACGATAGCACCTTCTTTAGCTTTATAAGATAAAGCAGATTTTCTTGCTAAACGCTTTTGTTTAATGTTTAATTTAAATCCATAATTTCTTGGTCTTGGTCCAAAAACACGACCTCCACCTTTAAATAATGGATTTTTAATATCACCAGCACGAGCAGTACCCGTTCCTTTTTGTTTTTTAATTTTCCTAGTACTTCCTTTTACCTCTCCTCTTTCTTTCGCTTTATGAGTACCCTGTCTTTGATTTGCTAAATATTGTTTAACATCTAAATAGATAGCGTGATCATTTGGTTCGATTTCGTAGATAGCTTTATCCAAAGAAACTTTCTTCTTTGTATCTTTTCCACTAATATTTTTTACAACTATGTCCATTTTCTAGCCTCCTATTATTTTTGGATTAATACAAAAGAACCTTTAGCTCCTGGAATTGATCCTTTTACTACGATTAAATTCTTTTCTGAAAAAACCTTTACTACTTGCAAGTTTTGTTGGGTAACTCTATCACCACCCATTCTTCCTGCCATTTTCATTCCCTTCATTACTTTAGAAGGTGTAGAACCAGCACCTAAAGAACCTGGAGCTCTTAGTCTGTTATGCTGACCGTGAGTTGCATCTCCAACACCAGCAAAACCGTGTCTTTTTACAACCCCTTGAAAACCTTTACCTTTAGAAGTACCTACAACATCAACAAACTCACCTTCTTCAAATAAATCTGAAGTAATAATATCTCCTAAGTTTTTTTCTTCGTCAAATTGAAATTCAACTACTTTTCTCTTAGGTGTTGTGTTCGCTTTTTTGAAGTGTCCTTGTAACGCTTTTGGCGTATTTTTTTCTCTCTTCTCTCCGTAAGAAAGTTGAACTGCTTCATAGCCATCGGTATCTACCTTTTTTACTTGTGTTACTACACAAGGACCAGCTTCTAACACTGTGCATGGTATATTCTTACCCTCGGCACTGTAAACGCTAGTCATACCTATTTTTTTACCTATCAATCCTGGCATTTTATAACTTATTTAATTATTATACTTTAATTTCTACATCAACCCCACTTGGCAACTCTAATTTCATTAAAGAGTCAACAGTCTTTGAAGAAGAACCATAAATATCAATTAGTCTTTTGTAAGCACATAATTGAAATTGCTCTCTTGCTTTTTTGTTTACGTGTGGTGATCTTAATACCGTAAAAATTCT
>JAQXDJ010000180.1 GCA_029251425.1 Vicingaceae bacterium | reverse complement strand
AAAAAAACTAACAACCTTAGTCTTGGTTTTGTTTGCAGTATCTATTGCTGTTGCACAGTCTGGAGGTTCTATAAAAGGTAAGATGCTTGATAAGGATAATGGAGAGCCATTGCCATTTGCAAACATTATATTGATGAAAGGTGGGGCTCAAGTTGCTGGAACAACTACTGATTTTGATGGGAAATTTACGTTTTCTGCTTTGACTCCTGGTAAATATGATTTACAAGCTATTTATGTTGGTTATCAAAAAGTGGCTGTATCAAGTGTTTCTGTTAGTGGAGGTAAAATTACTTTTGTTCCAGATATTAAAGCAGCTTCATCTGCAGAAAATATAGAGGAGTTTGTTGTTATAGAATATAAGGTTCCTTTGATATCTAAAGATCAAACTTCATCAGGTGGGACTATTACAGCTGAAGATATTAAAAAGATGCCAGGTCGTTCTGCAGCTTCTATTGCTGCGACAGTTGGAGGGGTTTATTCTCAAGATGATGGTTCTACTAATTTAAATGTAAGGGGAGCTAGAAGTTCTTCAACTGATACATATATAGATGGAATAAAAGTTAGAGGTACTCAGAATTTACCAAATTCAGCAATTGAGCAGGTTTCAGTTGTTACTGGTGGTATTCCAGCACAATTTGGAGATGTTACAGGTGGGGTAGTTAATATAACAACTAAAGGAGCAACAAAGAATTGGTTTGGAGGAATTGAATATTTAACTTCAGGATTTAAAACAGGTGATAATGTTGTAGGACTGGATAATTATGGATTTAATTTATTTGGTTTTAGTGTTTCCGGTCCGCTTAAAACAAAAAAAGATTCTACTGGTAGAAAAACTGACGCAGTTGCAGGTTTCTTTTTATCTGGTGAGCTTAAGCATGAGGTTGATCCAAGACCTTATTCTGGAGGTGTTGTTAGGTTAGGTGATGAAATGATGGACTCCTTAAATGCAAGACCTTATATTCAAAATCTAACTGAGGCTGGAGGGGTTATTAATTCTGCAAATTTCTTGAGAGAATCTGATTTAGAAAGATCTGATTTTAGATTGAATGCAGGAAGGAAGTCTATGAATTTAGCAGGTAAGATTGATTTAACAACTTCTAAAACAACATCTGTTGCAATTGGTGGGTCTTTTGATTATAGAGATGCAAATGGATATAGTAGAGGAGGGTCACTTTTAAATTATCAAAATAACTCACAAGTAATAGATAATACTTGGAGGGTCTATGCTAGATTTACTCAGAGATTTGCTAATTCAACAGATGAAGAAAATCCTTCTTTAATAAAAGACGCATTTATATCTTTTCAGGCTGATTACTCTCAGTTTACTCAAACGCAACAAAGTAAAAAACATAAAGATAATTTCTCTCATTACGGATATGTAGGTAAATTCACTAGTCAAAGAGATCAGGTTTATAATAATGGAACTTTTAGACCTACTGTTAATGGTGAGGAGACTGGGGAAGTTTTTGCAGGTCTTTTATCTGATTCAACTACAGTTTTTTATGATTTTGAGGCAAGTGATATAAATCCAATATTATCTAATTATACCGCTAATTATTATGAAGTTTTTCAGAATGATATTGAAGGGAATATAGATAATATAATAAGCGTTCAAGGTAATGGAGGTTTGGTAAATGGTGATAGACCATTGTCTGTTTATAGTCTTTGGACTTCTATGGGGGCTCCATTTAATGGTTATTCTAAAACTCAAAACTCACAGTTTAGAGTTACGGGTCAAGGTAGTGCAACAATTAAAGATCATGCTATTCAGATTGGTTTTGAGTATGAACAAAATAATGATAGACGTTATGCAGTAAATAATCCTGCTGGTTTATGGACTTATGGAAGAGGACTTGTTAATACACATGTTTCAGAAAATGATTTTGAAAGAGGTAATTATGATTCTACATTAGTTAGTACAAGTAATGGAGGTCTTAATCAATATACCTTTGTAAGGCAATATAATGGCGAAAGTCATAACACGTTTGATAAAAATTTAAGAACTTCTTTAGGTTTGAATGAGCAAGGGTTAGATTTTATTGATTTTGATGCTTACGGTGAAGATTCTTGGGATATCGGGATGTTTTCTCCTGATGAGTTAATTAATGGTGGTGGATTTGTGTCAACAAATGGATATGATTATAAAGGGGATAAGTTATCAGGAAGTTCAAGTCTTGATGATTTCTTTAACAAGGTTGATGATAGAGGTGATAAGTTAAGAGAATCTCCTGCTTTTACACCTATATATATGGCTGGTTATATTCAAGATAAGTTTGCATTTGAAGATTTAATTTTCAATGTAGGTATTCGTATTGATAGATATGATGCAAATCAATCAGTTTTAAAAGATAAATATTCTTTATTCCCAACTAAAACATTGGCTGATATTTCTGATGATATAGCTACTGCTTCAGATGTTGTTATACCAGATAATATTGGTGATGATTTTGTAGTTTATGTTTCTGAATCTATTAATCCAGATGTTAATTCTATTGTTGGTTTTAGAGATGGAGATACATGGTATAATGCTGCTGGTGAAGAGATTTCAGATCCAAAAGTATTAGACGCAAATGGTATTCCACAGCCTTGGTTGGTTAATCCTAGTGAAAATAATGTTTTTGATCATTTAAGTTCGGAGTCATTTAAAGATTATGAACCACAAGTTAATATTTCGCCACGTATTGCTTTTTCTTTCCCTATATCTGATGAAGCTTTATTCTTTGCTCATTATGATGTTTTAACACAGAGACCATCGGGAGGAGTAAATAGACTTAATTTAATAAGTTATTTAGCTTTTGAACAAGGTACTGGTGGAACTGATTTAAATAATAATATCTTTAACAATCCAGATTTAAGAGCTGAAAAAACAATTGATTATGAATTAGGTTTCCAGCAAAAAATAGATAATTATTCTGCATTGAAAATCTCTGGTTTTTATAGAGAACAAAGAGATCAAGTTCAGGTTGCTTCTGTTTTAGGTGCTTTCCCTGGAGATTATAGAACATATGATAATAAAGATTTTGGAACTGTTAAGGGAATGACAATTTCTTATGATTTGAGAGCTAGACGTAATTTGACTTTAAGAGCTAGTTATACATTGCAGTTTGCTGATGGAACAGGTTCAAGTACAACAACTTCTAATGCTTTGGTTGCTGGAGGGTTTGGTAACTTAAGAACTTTAGCCCCTTTAGATTTTGACCAGAGACATAATATTTTAGTATCTGCTGATTATCGTTACTCTTCTGGTAAGAATTACAATGGTCCTGTAATGTTTGGAAAAAACATTTTCCAAAATATGGGAGCAAATTTAATTATGAGATCAGGTTCAGGAAGACCTTATACTAAAACATCAAGAGCCGATGGTGGAGAAACATTATTTGCATCTAATGGTACAAGTCCTCAACAAGGTCAGTTAAATTCTTCTAGGCTTCCTTTTGCTACTACTTTTGACTTTAAAATTGATAGAAATTTTGATATTAAATTTGGAAAAGAAAAAGAGGATGGTAATAGAAAAGAAGCATCTCTAAATGTTTATATTCAAGTATTAAACTTATTAGATGCTAAGAATATAATATTTGTTTACCCATTTACTGGTAATGCAACAGATGATGGTTTTTTAGCTGCATCGTATCAACAGACATTTATTGAACAAAATTTAGATCAACAATCATTTAGAGACTTGTATTCTGCTAAGATTGATGATGGAAGTAATTTTGCTTTACCAAGAAGAATTAGATTAGGAATACAATTAAATTTTTAATTGAAAATTAATTTTAAGAAATTAGATTATGCGAAAAGTGATAATTAAAAAGAATAGATTAGTACTCACAGTATTAACATTGTTAGCAGTAACAAATCTTTATTCTAGAAGGAATACTTCTGGGAATAAAGGTGGAGGTCAACCTGTAGTTACAGCTGGATGTTCTAATGCAGTAGCTAATGCTAGTTTGCAATTAAATAATGTTAGAACAAGAATTGATGCTACTGGTGGTAGTATGTGGCAAGACAGAGCTGGTGGATTTGCTGAATATGAAGTTCCTAAAAGAAATAACGTAGATGATCCAAAATTTACATCAATATTTGCAGGTGCATTATGGATGGGAGGAACAGATGTAAACGGACAATTAAAAATTGCTGCTGTTACTTTTAGAGCTGATGGTAATGATTTTTGGCCAGGTCCTTTAGATAGAACAACAGCTGAAATTAATTCTGATCAATGTTCTGTTTTTGATCAATTTTGGGGTGTTTCAAGAGCTCAGGTTGATGAATTTGTTGCTCAATACGACTGTTCTCAAGATCCTAATTGTGATGTTTCTACAGAATTTCCTGGATATCAAATTCCAGATGTAATAAGAGAATGGCCTGCCAAAGGTAACGTTGTTCAAAAAGGTGGGGCAGG
>JAQXDJ010000168.1 GCA_029251425.1 Vicingaceae bacterium | reverse complement strand
ACTAAAACTGTTTAGTATTCATTTAATTTTATTGACTGGTTAATGATTCTTCTTTCTTATTAAAAGTGTTTATTTTTAGAGTGTGAAAAAACATTTAGGGTTAATATTTCTTTTTCTTTTAACAGTTCAATTTAGTTATTCTAACACAGATAGCTTGGGAACGTTTATTGATAATTCTAGCAATACAGGTTTACGTTTTGAAGCAATAAATGATTTAATTCCTTTAGCTGTAAACTCTGAACCAAAAAAAGCTGAAAAATATGCACGTTTGCAACTTCAAATTGCTCAAGTTGATACCCAAATAGCAAGAGCTTATCTTAATATTGGATTAGCATTAGATTATCAATCTCAGTTTGATTCTGCCATCATATATTATTCTAAATCTTTAAACCTAAATAAAGAAATTGGCAACGTTTTTTGGCAGGGACAAGCATTATTAAATCTTGGTATTGTAACTTACTATAAAGGAGAGGATGATGCATCAGTAGAATATTATTTAAAGGCTTTAAAAAAGTTTGAAACGTTAGGGGATAAGAGCAGGATGTCTGCAATTTATAACAACTTAGGAAATCTTTATAAAGGGAGAAACTCCTTCCTAAAAGCTGTTGAATATCATAAAAAATCTTTAGAAATTGATTTGACGAGAAATGATACACTTGGGATAGCAGGATCATATAATAATTTAGGAATAGATTATAGAAGTTTAGGACAAAATGATAGTGCGTTATTTTATTATGAAAAATCGGTTGAACTGAAAAAAATAGTTAATGATGAGCGTGGAATGGCAAATACGCTTACAAATATTGGTCAAGTATATTTTCATCAAAAGGAATATGATAAAGCTTTGAAGTATAACCTTGAAGCATTAGCTATTGAACGTAAATTAGATAATAAAAGAGGCATTTCACAATCTTATATAAATATAGGTGAGGGGTATTTGAATATTGGGGATATGAATAGTGCCAACTATTATTTAAATAGAGGGTACGAAATGGCTAAAGAAATTGGAGTGAAAGAAGATGTAATGTCTGCTTTAGAAGGTTTGTCAGGAATTGCAGTTAAGCAAGGAAATTATAAACAGGCACTAGAATATTTTCAAAATTATACGGACTATAAAGATTCCTTATTGAATGAAGAAACGAATAACCAAATAGCAAAATTGGACGCTATATATGAAAATGATGCTAAGCGAAAAGAGATTTCTTTGTTGAATAAGGAGAAAGTATTGCAAGATGCTGCTATTCAAAACCAGCAATTGCAAAAAGTAATAATGGGTGTTGCCTTATTGTTAGTTTTAGCAATTTTATTTTTTATTTATAGGGGTTCTCAACAAAGACAAAAAGCTAGTGCATTATTGTCTGCCCAAAAAGAAATTGTAGATGAAAAAAATAGAGAAATTACTGATAGCATTAATTATGCTCAGAGAATACAAAAAGCGGTTTTAAAATCGGATGAAAGAGAACAGTCTAATTTGCCCGAACACTTTATATTATTTAAACCAAAAGATATTGTAAGTGGAGACTTCTATTGGATGCTAGAGAAAGAAGATAATATTTATATTACAGTTGCTGATTGTACAGGTCATGGGGTTCCTGGGGGGTTCATGAGTATGTTAGGGCTGGCTTTTTTAAATGAAATTAATGCTCAAAAAGAAATGCTTTCTCCGGCTGAAATATTGGAAAGATTAAGGATTAAAATTATTAAAGAATTAGGACAAAAAGGTGAGACTGGAGAAAGTAGGGACGGAATGGATGTTTCTATGATAAGAATTAATAAGAAAAATAATAAAGTGGAGTGGGCTGGAGCAAATAATCCGATATGGATTTTAAGTACAAATGATGAGTTAACTAACTTGTCAGAAACAGCTATTCAAGTAAACAATTCTGAATATCAGTTTATCGAAATTAAAGGGAATAAGCAGCCTGTTGGTTTTTTTATTGCTCCAACAGAATTTACCAATCACCAATTTAGTTTAAATAAAGGGGATAGATTTTATTTGTTTAGCGATGGTTATGCCGATCAGTTTGGTGGAAAGAAAGGAAAAAAGCTAATGAAGAAAGCGTTTAAGGAGTTAATAATTTCAAATGCAAACGAACCAATAATTAAGCAAGGAGAAATTTTAAGTAATCACTTTAATCAATGGAAAGGTAGCATAGATCAAATAGATGATGTTTGTGTTGTGGGGGTTAAGGTTTAACTATTCCAAATTTCCCAAGATTTTTCAGCTTGTAGTTTTAGCATCTGTAGCCCATTTAGTGTAATACAGCTTTGTTGTTTTCCACGCTTTAAAAACTCAGTTTCTAATGGATTGTATATTAAATCATATAATAAGTGTTTTGATGTAAGATTTTTATAATCGAATTTAGGAAAAGGTTCAATTTTTGGAAACATTCCAATAGGAGTAGTGTTAACGATTATTTGATGGTGTTTAATCACATATTCATTTACATCATCATAAGAAATTTCATCATCATTTTTTGGATTACGAGAAACTAAAAGGCAGTCTATGTTTAATTCATTTAAAACATATTTAACTGTTTTTGAAGCACCGCCAGTTCCAAAAATTAAAGCTCTTTCATGGTTAATATCTAAAAAAGGTTTTAATGATTTTTTAAATCCGTAGTAATCAGTGTTGTAGCCTTTTAGTTTGTTGTCAGTAATTTTAATGGTGTTTACTGCTCCAATTTCTTTAGCAACCGGATCAATATCATTTAAAAATGGGAGCACTTTTTCTTTGTAAGGAATGGTAACGTTAAGTCCCTTTATGTTTATCGAGTTTTTAATAAGTGCTGTTAGCTCTTCAATGTTTTTTAATTCAAATAAACTGTAGGAACAGTCCTTGATATTTTCATTTTTAAACTTTTCTTCAAAGTGTTTTTTTGAAAATGAGTGAGATAGAGTTTGTCCTATTAATCCGTATTTTTTTATGTTCATAATTACAAATTTGAAGTTTTTAATATAAAACTTAAATATTTTGATTGAATTTATTTTTGTCGGGAGTCCAACCTTTTGTAATTTGAGACCAAGAGTAAGGCTTAATATTTTGTAGTTTTAGACCTGACTAACTACAATAAACTAATTTTTATGAAATTATCAGCATTACTAGCGAAAACGATGCTTATCGTATTTACTTTACTTACGTTGTTTTCTTCAGCACAAAAAAGTAATATCTTACGATTAAAAACGGGGAATGTACTTTTAGAAAATAATTTGAATAGTGTTGTTGAAACTCATCAATATCAATTGTCTGAATTAATAAATAATAACTATTACAGGATAATACAATTTGTTAAGGTTCCTACTTTATCTCAAAAAAATGTTTTAAAACAAAAAGGAATAGAGTTGTTAAATTATTTGCCTGATAATGCTTTTTATGCTGCAATAAGCGTTAATGCAGATTTAAATGAGTTAAAACTTAAAGGTGCAATAAGTATTGTAAATGTAGATGCGAATTATAAATTGAATAATGTTTTAGCAAGTAAAAAATATCCAGAGTGGGCAATGATTGATGATGAAACGATTGAAGTAAGTGGTGTTTATTACAGTAATTTATCAGAAAGTTTAATCTTTGAAAGATTAAAAGCTAGGGGTGCTGAAATTGTAATTGCTAATCAATCTAATGTTGTTCGGTTTAGAATTAACGTTTCTAAACTACAAGAAATCTATTCGCAGCCAGAGTTTTATTATTTTGAAGAGAAAGATATGCCTGGTAAACCAGAAGGGACTAGAGATGTAACTTGCCATAGGAGTAATACATTGGCTACTAGTTATAATGGAGGATTGAAATTTGATGGTACAGGGGTGACTTTAATGTTGCAAGATAATAGTGTTTTGGATGAACATATAGATTATACCGGACGTTTCACAAACCAGAATGCAACACAAACAGGAGATCATGGAGAACATTGTGGTGGAATAATTGCTGGAGCAGGAAATCTCGATCCGAAAGCAAAAGGAATGGCTAACGGTGCTGATGTTTTGGTTTATAATCCGAATAATTCTAATTTCAATTCTGTTCCAGCTCTTGTTGTTTCTGATGATTTAACAATTACATCTAAAAGTTATGGTAATGGAACAAATGCGGGTTATACTTCTCTTGCAAGTCAATTGGATCAACAGATCAGACAAGATTCACAATTAATTCATGTGTTTTCAGCTGGTAATTCTGGTTCGGGTTGGTCAACGATAACGGGAGGTCATAAACAAGGTAAAAATGTTATGGCAGTTGGTAATGTAACTTATTTTGATGCTATTGCTAGTTCAAGTAGTAGAGGTCCAGCTTTAGATGGTAGAATAAAGCCTGATATTTGTGCTGTAGGAACTAGTGTTTATTCTACAATTGACCCTAATAATTATGGAAGTAAAACAGGAACTTCAATGGCATGTCCTGCTGTAGCAGGAACACTTGCTCAGCTTTATCACAGCTATAAAGCATCTAATGGGGGTGTTAATCCTAGTTCAGCTTTAGTTAAAGCTGCAGTGCGAAATACTGGAGAAGATTTAGGTAACATTGGTCCTGATTTTATATATGGTTGGGGTAGAATTAATGGAAGAAGAGCCTATGAATTAATTAATGATA